>CANRCU010000031.1 GCA_947629215.1 uncultured Clostridia bacterium | reverse complement strand
TATCTGCCCTTGTCGGTAATTTCGTTTAACAGCGCCGAAAGAGCGGTTATTTCGTCGGAAAGCACCGTTTCGGAAACATTTTCGGCATTGGTGCGCACAACACAGCTATGTTCTTCGGGCAATGAATTTTTGGCTATGTCAAAAAGACGGCTGCGTTCGGCGCTGTCTGTTATTTTGTGAGATATGCCTATGGGTCTGTTGTCGGTAGTGACAGCCGCAAATTTGCCGGATAGCGACAACTCAAGCGACAAAGCGCAGCCCTTTTCGCCGTAGGCGGGTTTTACGACCTGTACGACAAGTGTCTGACCCTGTTGTATGTTTTTGCCCGAAATATGCAAAAATCCGTTTTTTTCCGAGCCTATATCTATAAAGGCATATTGTTTTTTTACAATGTCTTTCACACGCACGGCATATATATCGCCTGCGCGGGGTTCGCTGCTGCGTTCTTCGGCAATAAGCTCGATAAGCTCGCCCGAATTTGTTATTGCCGTGCGTATGTAACTTTTGCTTACATCTATAAGAAATTTTTTCATTTTATGCTTAAAGCGGTGTAAATTCGCCGTTTTCTTCCCTTTTGTACAATTCTGTCCGCGTAACTTTAAGTTTCAGATAATCAAATTCAAGCCCCATTTTGTCATACAGATATTTCATAAGCAGGTCTATTTTGAGGTTGGCATTGCTGCCCGTGGCAATTTTGGCGTGAACGGTAATGTCGTTTTGGCTTGAAAGCTCGTATACAAGCGGTTTTATATCGACTGTACGTGTCTTGTTTTTCTTGCCCGTTTTTTCGGTCAGCCATTCCGCATCAAGGGCTGTTTCGGTAAGTTTTTCTTCAAGGTCCTCTATCTTGCGGTCAAGTGTGACCGTATAATCTGCGGCTGCCAAAAGCGCAGCCCCGCTATCTTCGTTTTCGCCGAGCTTGCGTACATCGGTTATCTCCATACCGCTGCTCATCTGTCGGTTGAGCCTTTCTTTCAATTCTTCACAGTCCACGGCATGCTCGA
Source organism: uncultured Clostridia bacterium (assembly GCA_947629215.1). Classification (GTDB taxonomy): domain Bacteria; phylum Bacillota; class Clostridia; order Lachnospirales; family CAG-274; genus RGIG4310. The sequence goes on along the minus strand of CANRCU010000031.1, from coordinate 12,670 downwards.
GCCTTATATCGACGGATTCGGAAAGACCCGACATACCGAGCGGAAGCGGCATTGAAAAACTCATCTGCTGGTGCGGATTGAAGCCCTGCGAAAAAGATATGGGTATTTCGGCGCGCTTGACTGCTCGCTGAAAATATTTGAGTAAGTCAAGATGCCCGATATAACGCATTTTGTCTGTTTTTATAAATTTCAGTCTGTATCTGATAATTTCTTTATTCATAGCATACCCCACAGCCAAAGGCTTTTGCGCCGCACATTCCGCATTCGGCGCGGCAATTCGGCGTGACTTCGCCTGCCTTGGCTTTTTCTGCCTCGTTTATAAAAAATTTTTTGCTGACGCCTATCGAAATATGATCCCACGGGAGAATTTCGTCATAGCTGCGTTCACGGCAGGCATAGAAGTCTTTTGAAAGCCCAGTTTCGTCAAATGCCTTAAGCCAAAGCTCGTATTTGAAATGTTCCGTCCAGCCGTCAAATTTTGCGCCAAGCTGCCATGCGCGGAAAATAACATCGCATATTCGGCGGTCGCCCCGCGCAAGAACGGCTTCCATACTGCTGGTTTCGGGTTCGTGATAGGTGTATTTTACTTGTTTTTTGGTCATACTTGTTTTTACGAGCTTTGTTTTGCGCATAAATTCGGAAACGGTCGCCTGAGCCGACCATTGAAACGGAGTGAAGGGTTTTGGCACAAAACAAGCTGTGCTTGCGACCACGGATATTGGGCGCGGACGCTCTTCTTTGGGTATCTCGTGATATTTGTCAACTATCTTGTTGGCAAGGTCGACTATGCCCATAAGGTCCTCGTCCGTTTCGGTGGGCAGACCGCACATAAAGTAGAGTTTCACCCTGTTCCGGCCGCCCGAAAAGGCAAGCGCAGAGCCGTTTAGTATATCTTCTTCGGTAAGGCCTTTGTTTATGACATTGCGCAGCCTTTGAGTACCGGCTTCGGGCGCAAATGTCAGGCTTGACTTGCGTACCTCCTGCACACGCTGCATCAGTTCAAGCGAAAATGCGTCTATACGCAGCGACGGCAGAGATATGTTTATTTTGTCTTTTGAATACAGCTCAAGAAGTCTGTTCGCAAGCTCTTTGAATTGGCGGTAATCGCTTGTGGAAAGGCTGGAAAGGCTTATTTCCTCATGACCCGAATTTGCCACGAGCGATCTTGAGCAGTCTATAAGCGTCTGAGCGTTTTTTTCACGCACGGGGCGGTATATATAGCCCGCCTGACAAAAGCGGCAGCCCCTTATGCAGCCGCGGAACACTTCAAGCGTTACACGGTCATGCACGACTTCTATAAGCGGCACAAGCTGTTTGTCCGGGTAAAAAACGCTGTCCATATCTTTGACTATGGCTTTTTTTATCTTGGGGGGCGCTTCGGGGCAGTTCGGCTTGAAACTTGCGAGCGTGCCGTCTGCGTTATATGTCACGTCATAAAATTCGGGAACGTACATACAGGGTATGGACATTGCTTTTTTGAGAAAATCATGACGGGAGCCGCCGCTTTTTTTATGCTGTTTGTACATATCCAAAAATTCGTCATAGTAGACCTCGCCTTCGCCGATGTAGAAAATATCGAAAAAATCCGCAAGAGGTTCGGGGTTATAGGCGCACGGACCTCCGCCGATGACAATGGGGTCGTCCTCGCCCCTGTCACGGGCATAAACGGGTATGCCTGCCAAATCGAGCATATTTATTATGTTTGTATAGCACATTTCATATTGCAGCGTAAAGCCGACAAAATCAAAGTTTTTGATAGGGTCGCCTGTTTCAAGGGCATAAAGCGGTATATTGTGGCTGCGCATCTGTGCTTCCATATCTATCCAAGGCGCAAAAACACGCTGACAGTATGTATCGCTGCGCCTGTTCAGAAAATAGTAGAGTATCTGCAAGCCCAAATGGCTCATACCGACCTCGTAGACGTCGGGAAAGCAAAATGCAAAATTTATGTCGCATTTGTCCTTTACGACCATATTTATTTCGTTACCGATATAGCGCGCTGGTTTTTCCACGCGCAGAAGTATTTCGTCAAGCATAAATTTACCTCTGAAGTGTTTTGTAAAATACGGTTATATCCTCATATTCGCCGTTTTTTGTAAGAAAGCCTTTGGGTATAGTGCCAAGCGGCGTAAACCCGAGGCTTTTATAAAGTTTTATGGCGGAGATATTCGTGTTGACAACGGCGTTGAACTGCAATATGCCAAAGCCGAGTTCGGCTGCCCGTTCAAGGCAGTCGGTCACAAGCGCTCTGCCTATGCCGCAGCCGCGTTTATCCGACTTTACGGCAAAACTGGCGTTTGAGATATGACCGCAGCGGCCGACATTGTTCGGGTGGAGTATATACAGACCGACTATTGCGCCGTTGGCCTCGGCAACAGCCGTAAACGACTGCGAGGCGAAAAAATCATAGGCGTTGTCGGCGGTCAGTTTGTCGATTTGCGGAAATGCAACGCCTTTTTCAACAATTTCGTTCCAGATGTCCGTCATTTCGGGAATATCTTCTTTTGTAAATTCTCTTATATTCATTTTTCCGTTATCTCCTTTATGCCGGTCACAACTCGTACAAGCGGAAGACCGACAATTGTATAAAAATCGCCTATTATTTTTTCGGCAAGTACGGCGCCGCGCTGTTGTATGCCGTAAGCGCCCGCTTTATCCATAGGTTCGCCCGTGGCGATGTAATCGAGTATTTCTTTATCCGTGAGTTTTCGGAAAAATACTTCTGCGCCGTCGGAGAAGGTCAGTATTTTTTCGGTCTTGCCGTCGGTCAATATAAGCGTTACGCCCGTATAGACCATATGGCTTCTGCCCGAGAGCAAAGAGAGCATTTCAAAAGCCTCTTTTTCGTCGGCAGGCTTGCCAAGGATACGCCCGCCTATTGAAACAAGCGTATCGGCGGCAATAATCACGGTTTTTTCGGAAATAGTTTTTTTCAGTTTTTCACAGACGGCAATGCCTTTGCGTTTTGAAAGCAGTTCGACCGTTTTGTCGGGCGGTGTGCCGGCATCGCAGCTTTCGTCGACATCGGCTGTGACTGTATCAAAAGACATGCCTATTTGCCCAAGCAGTTCCTGTCTGCGCGGTGAACCCGATGCAAGTATGTATTTCATTTTGTACCTCACAATTTTTTATAGAGTATTATGGCAATGACCATGCCGATTATGCCGGCAACGGTCATATTTAATGTAAAGCCGAAGGTAAGTGTCAGAAATGATATATCAAGGTAAAACGGGCTTATAAGGCCTATTGTTTTGCCGTAATTAAGCCAGGTCAAAAACGGTATTTTTGCCGCGACATCGCCTAAAAAGCCGCCTATTACAAGCCCCGAAATAAGCGTTATCAAAAAAGTGGTGTTGTTTTTGTTCATGTTAATCCTCCCGATCTGCGGTGTCGGCATTTGTAAGATTGCCGATAGATTTATTTTACACTTTTTTGACTTGAATTTCAACCGGTTTATGCAATATGGCGGTTTTTGTAATAAAACGGAAATATATAAACGAAACACAGCCCCAAACAGCGGAGTAAGAATGAACATTGATGTTTCAACAAATTCATTCGTAAATTCTCAAAGTAGATGCGACCAATAAAATTATGTTTGATCTTATCAGCATAGAAAAACAGGCTGTCGCAAAACTAAACTATTTGCTAAAAAGTGAATTTTAGATGAAGGTTACTTGCAAAATTTTTCTAAGTAACTTTGGCGTCGCAGACTAATATCCGCAGGCGGAATCGAATTTCGCCGAGGAAAAGAGCGAGTCGCCGACCAACGGTCGGCACGAGCCTCTTTATTCATTGTGAAAAAACTGAATGAAATGCTTGCATTTCATTCAAGTGGGTGTCGCAAAGCGACACCCACTTATGAAATTAAAACCACACCATTTGACAAAGAGCTGTTTTATCTGATGTCACGATTCAATATTTCATTCATAGCCGCAAGCACGGCAGAAATTTCAATAGGTTTTGAAAGATGTGCATTCATACCTGCCCGACGGCTTTTTTCTGCGTCCTCGGCAAAGGCGTCGGCGGTCATTGCAAAGATAGGCACGGTCGCAGCGTCGGGGCGGTCAAGCGTACGTATCTTTTTTGTTGCCTCAAAGCCGTTCATTTTGGGCATTTGTATATCCATAAGTATCAGATGATAATAATTTATTTCGCTTTCGGCAAACAGTCTGACTGCCTTTTCTCCGTCCTCAGCCTCGTCAATTTCGGCGCCGGTGACTTTGCCAAGCAGTTCAACGGCTATCTCGCGATTTATTTCATTATCTTCGGCAAGCAAGATATGTTTGCCGTTAAAGTCGTATGTTTTGGGTTCGGCGCTGCTTTTATCGGTCAACTCGTCTGCTGACGGTTCTATCATATGCGAATTTTCGGTAATGCCGAAAGGAATATCTACCTCAAATTCCGAACCCTTGCCGTATTCGCTGTATGCTCTGACGCAGCCGCCCATAAGCTCCGAAAATTTGCGGACAATAGACAACCCAAGCCCCGTGCCGCCGTATTTACGGGTTATTTCCTCATTTTCCTGTTCAAAGGCATCGAATATTTTTTCAAGATTTTCTTTTTTGATGCCCATGCCCGTATCTTTTACCGAAAAACGCAGCAAAACGGTATTTGCCTCATGTTTTAGTTCGCTTACGTCCAAAACAACGCTGCCGCCTTTCGGGGTAAACTTATAAGCGTTTGAAAGCAGATTTGTCAGTATCTGATTAAGGCGCAGCGAATCGCCCTCGATAAACTCGTCTATATTGCCAAAGAGTGAGATATTGAAGTCAATACCGTTTTCTTCCGCCTGTATTCTGTATATATTTTCAATATTTTCAAGGAAGAGCCTTAAATTGAAAAGCTCTTTTTTCAGCTGTATCTTTCCGCTTTCTATTTTTGACATATCCAATACGTCGTTTATAAGCGACAGCAAATGTTTTGACGAAAGTGAAACCTTTTTCAGACAATCCTCCACTTTTTCGGGGTTGCCCGAATTTTGACGGGCTATTTCGGTCATGCCGATAATGCCGTTCATGGGCGTGCGTATTTCATGGCTCATACGGCTTAGGAACTCACTTTTTGCAAAACTTGCCATTTCGGCTGCTTCCCTTGCCGCAACAAGCTGTTTTGCGTGCGCCTTCAGATTTATGAGATAGATAAGAAATATAACAAATATCAGCAGTATCACGGTCGCCATCATCAATACGGCGTTTCTGTTAAGGCTGCCGCTCAGTTCCTCCGTCATTTCGTCCACAACTTCGTAAGGCACTTCCATTAGCATATACCACTCTGTACCCTCTATGGGCGAATAATACATACACATATGCGTGTCGTCGGCTGTAAATGTTGCCATGCCCGAATTGCCGTTTTTAAAGTCGCTTGCTATGCGTTCGGCGGAGTAACCCTCGCCGAAAGTCGCATATTCCTTGAATTTTGAGATAATATTGCTGCCGTGGGGCAATTCCGCAAAATAAGTATTATAAACAATGAAGCTGCCGTCTTTTGTGACAATGCTTGCATTGGTCTGACCGTCGTTGCTGCGCAGAAACAAATGTCTGCCGATAGAATCCGCCGAAAAGCCCGCTATAATGGCGACCATATCCGCTCCGTCACAGTGTATCGGCGTTATCTGCGTACCCAAAACGATCATATTGTTATCCGAAAAGGTTTCGTTATACGAAACAAGCTCGTCCTCACCGTTCAGCAATTCCGCAAGAAAACTTAACTTTGAGGCAGCGGGGCGTTTCCCGTCCCTGCTGTAGTAGAAACCGTCCTCGTCAATAAACGCCATAAACTCAAAATCATTGTTTTCTTCGGCATCGGTTATAAACCTTTCCATAGCCTCAAGGCTTTGTGTGTCCTCGGTGTTGACGCTTTCGGCAACAGCCTTCAATCCGCTGAATCTCAAAGAAAGACCAGAGCGGAAGTTGGCTTGCGTAAGATCTGTCATTTCACGCAGATACAGGGTGGTCATATTTGTTGTAAAGTCCGAGGTGATATTCTTTGCCGAAACGATAAGATAGACGACAAGCAGGCTCACAAGCGCTATCGCAAGGAACAGCGCAGCATAAAGACCCCTGTGTGAAATTTTTTTGCCTTTATACATTTTCCGTGATCCTTCCTTCGATACGAGAACCTATTTCTGCATTGTTATGGCTGATAATATATTGTTTCAATACGCTGCGGAACGTGTATTCGGTTTCGCGTACAAGTTTCACATTTTCCGCCTTCGGCACATCATCGCTGTATACATTGAGCATGGTAAAGCCGTCGCCGTTGTTGTCAAGGTATCCGCTTGCGCCTGCCATATAATCGGTCACGGCAATGGTATACACGGCGTTTTCGTCAAGCGGAGAACCGTCGGGAAGCGTTACGTCGACAAGCTGCGCCGCAGAGTTTTCGGTCGGCTTTGTAAATGTGTATTTGAGTCCCGAAACATTCAGGAACCTGCCTCCCGGTATCTTTGCATTATATCCCATAGCCGACAGACCGTTTGAAAGCATATTTCTTATAACATCGGCATTTACTTCAAGCACTATTATATTATTCTCATACGGGCATACATAGTCCAAGTCGTAACTGTAAACATCGCCTTTGTAAAGGCTGCCCCTTACAGCTCCGCCGTTTACCACGGCAATATCCGTGTCGGTCATCTCCCTTACGGCGTCGGCGATAAGGTTTGCTATCTCCGTTTCCTCTAAACGCACGTTATAATTTTCAACTATCATATCATGGTCGATCGTTCCTATCAGCGTTGCATTTTCTGTACCGCCGTTACGCATATATTCGTCAATTTCCGCAAGTACGGAAACGGCGTCCGCCTGACCGCAAAGCACGGTATTGCAGCGGTTGCCGAAATAACGCATAAAATCATTTGATATAGATATATTGTAATTATAGCCGTTTTCGATACAATCCTTTATACCGGGCAGTATTGTATCCGATGTGGGCGTATAATCCACCAGATAGGAATAAGCCGCCCCGTTGTCAAGCATAAAAGCGTCCTGTCCTTCGGGTGTGGATATGAGCGAAAGTATTTTGCGGCAGGCGTCGAGCTTGCTCTCGTTTCCGCTTTCGGTCAGAGCTTTGTTTATGCCAAGAAAAGCCGTCGGACTCGAAACCGTCCATGAGGGGTTGCCCTTGCCGCTCGGTATGGGCAGCATATCAAATTCGTATTTGCTGTCTTTGCGTATATTGTCAAGCGTTTCGACCGTGTCAAAAGCCATAAGCATCTCGCCCGACTGCATTTTTTCAAGTATAGGCACGGCGTTTGAATTATACTCAAAACCCGCGGGGTTCATATAGCCTTTTTCTATTATTTCAAGCGGGAGATCCATGCATGTTCCGAGCTGTTCCGAAAAATAGGCTTTGCCGTTTTTCATATCGTTAAGCCACTTGATACCCTCGGAAAGCCCAAAGAAATCGGGTATCTCCGATGCAAGCACAAAAGCGGCGGTAACTTCGGGCGAACCGTTTGTTGCAAAGACATAACCGTTTTCGTCCATGCCGATATGCTCGGTCTTGGCTTTTTCAAGCATTGCAAAAAGCTCGTCCCGGGTTGTCGGTAAGGATAAACCGTTTTCTTTCGCAAGCGTCACATTACAGATATAGCCGTAATACTGCGCAGGCAGCGGTATAAACAGGTTTTTGCCGTCTTTGGTGGTCTTGTGCATAATGTCCGACTGATATGCCGATATGTATTCGTCCGCGCTGAGGTCTGCAAGATAGTCAAGCACGCTGCCCGTTCCAAGGGTGGTTGCGACAATATCGCTGCCGTGACCGTTGCGCAGACGGCGCTCGGTCTCACCGTCAAGGGTGCTGTGAGCATTTGTTTCTATTTGAAAGTCTATTTCGGGATAGGTACTTTCGACAAGCTTTTCAAGATTTGGCAGGTCGCCCGTGTACATCATGGTAACGACCGTTTTACCGGCTTCGGGCAATTCGTTTTTTTGCCCGGAACAGCCGCCTAAACAGGCAATAGCCGTTATAAGACAGAGTAATTTTTTTGTATTCATAGTATATATCACCTTTTAAATTATTCGTTCAATTATTACAATTATAATGTACAATATTTATTGAATTTTGTCAATAGCGGCCGCTTATGAAATATGCGAAACGCAAATAAACAGTTGAAAAATTTAACGTATTGTATTATACTTAAATTATAAAACAAAACTAAAAACCGAAAGGCGGCAGCATATATGAACAAAAAAACAATTGCGGTGGTTTACGGCGGTGTCAGCTCGGAACACGAGATCTCAAAACTCAGCGCCGAAACCGTCATACAAAACCTTGATAATGACAAATATACCGTATTACCCGTATACATAACACCCGAAGGCGAGTGGAAGCTTTATGAAGGTCCTCTTGAGGCGATAGGCAGCGGACGTTGGGACAGATATGCCCCTACCTGTATTGTCAGCCCCGACAGGTCGCATAAAGGTCTGTTGCGTATCGTGGGCGACAAGGTAAGGCACATACACATAGATCTGGTCTTTCTTGTGCTTCACGGCGCAAACGGCGAGGACGGAACGATCCAAGGTCTGCTGGAGCTTGCGCATATGCCGTATATCGGCTGCGGAGTGCTTACTTCGGCAGTTTCCATGAATAAGGCATTTACAAAGCTCATTGTCGAAAAACTCGGTATTGAGCAAGCGCCGTATATAGCGGCACACAAATACGAGCTTGAAGAGGACCTTGACGGTATGATCGGCAAGATAGAACAGGCGTGCAATTATCCCATGTTTGTAAAGCCTGCCTGCGCAGGTTCAAGTGTGGGCATAACAAAGGCGCACGACCAAAAAGAGCTTGTCGAGGGGCTGAAACTTGCCTGCGAACATGACAAGACCGTTGTTGTGGAGCAGGGTATAATAGGCAGAGAGCTTGAATGCGCGGTACTCGGCAGCGGCAGTGATATAAAAGCCTCAACAGTCGGCGAGATACTGCCTGCGGAAGAATTTTACAGCTACAGCGCAAAATATAAAAATGCGGCGTCACGCACCGTTGTACCCGCAAAACTGCAAAAAGGCAAACTTGAAGAAATACGCAAAGCCGCCGTTGAAATATTCAAGGCGCTTGACGGCACGGGTCTTGCAAGGGTGGATTTCTTTCTTGAAAAAGGTACGCATAAAGTCATATTTAACGAAATAAATACCCTGCCGGGCTTCACATCTATCAGTATGTACCCGATGCTGTTTGCGCATGAGGGGCTGCCCGTCAAAGCTCTTTTGGAAGAAATAGTTGACCTCGGGTTGGAAAGATTTGACGAATAAGGCAGGCGATAATTAATGGATAACAGACCTATCGGGCTTTTTGATTCGGGTGTGGGCGGTCTGACCGTTGTAAAACAGGTCATGAAAGTGCTGCCGAACGAAAAAACGATATACTTCGGCGATACGGCAAGGGTGCCGTACGGCTCCAAAACAAAAGAGACCGTTACAAAGTTTTCGGAACAGATAATACGTTTTCTTCTGACAAAGGATGTAAAGGCAATAATAATTGCCTGCAATACAGCCAGCTCAAACAGCTATGACTCTCTTGTGCGCACCTTTCCCGATATACCTATTTTTGAGGTAATAACGGCAGGTGTCGAAAGCTGCATAGATGCTACCAAAAACAAACGTGTCGGCATAATCGGCACACAGGCGACGGTACGCAGCGGCGCATACGAGCTTGGTATAAAACAGCGTATGCCCGATATACGTGTGTTCACAAACCCGTGTCCGCTTTTTGTTCCGCTTGCGGAGGAGGGCTGGACGGATAACGAAGTAGCCTATCTTACGGCAAAAAGCTACCTTGATCCGCTGCTTGAAAACGGTGTCGATACCATCGTTCTCGGCTGTACGCATTATCCGCTTTTGAAACGCTGTATCTCAAAGGTTGTCGGCACCGATGTCACACTTGTCGACCCGGCAAAGGCAACGGCTATGAAAATGCGCAGATTTCTTGAAACAAACGACATGCTCAACAGTGACGGCGACGGCAGCCGCACCTTTTATGTAAGCGACCATACCCAAAGTTTCGACACACTTTGCGAAAGACTGCTGAAACAGCATTATATTGCCGAAAAAACGGATATTGAAAAATATTGAGGCGGTGAGGAGAAATATTTATTTGAGAAAAATATCTTATATTAAGAATAAAATATTTATTGTTTTTCTGTTTTTGTTATTTGTGATTTTCTGGGTGAATTTTGTCGGTTTTTGCCCGATAAAGGCTGTTACGGGCATACCTTGTCCGGGCTGCGGTATGACAAGGGCGTGGTTATCCGTTTTAAGGCTTGACATACGCAAAGCCTTTGCATACCACCCTATGTTCTGGACAGCGCCGGTTATTGCGGTGTTTGCCGTGTGTGATTTCAGACCGTTTAAAAGTAATGTGATAAATGTGCTTGCAATTGCAGGTATGTTTGTGGGTATTGTAATATGTTATATTATAAGAATTTAAAGTAAAATTTATTTCCGACCCGAAGGGATACCGCCTGATGTACACAGCTTTACTTAGCCGATAAAATACGTGAGGCCATATTATGTTTTTTGAAAATTTTAAGGATATTGTTTACACAAACGTTATACCGAAAACCAAATATGAAAATGTACAAAAAATAGAACAGGACATATTGTCTTTGCTGCCCGAATATCGGTGCGAAGCGCTCTGCACCAAGCCCGACAAGCATAATACCGTCATAAATGTAAGCAAAATTTCATTTTTTTCGGTAAACTCCGTCAAGGCGGTCATGCGAATAGATATTAACGATAAAAATGACGAATTTACCTTAACGGCACGTATAAAGCAAAATTTATTTGCCGCTGTTTTCTGTGTTATTTTTTTATCTGCGTTTCTGCTGTTTTTGTTATCGCTGATAATTATGCCGGAAACGACCGAAGTATTGCGGTTTGTGCTTATCTTATTTTGTATAGCGGCAATATTTATTATTTTTTGTATTTTTAAAATGAAAGACAGCAATGTAACAAACCTTGGAAACCTTTACAATGAGATAGTCAATAATATTATAACTCCGCAAAAGTAAAAACAGAAGGGAAAGATATTATGAAATGGACCGAAGTAAAAATATATACAACAACGGAAGGTATCGAACCCGTCAGCGCAGCGCTGCTTGAAGCAGGCATCACGGGCATACAAGTCGAGGACGACAACGAGCTTAAACAATTTTTGAATGAAAGCAGCACATACTGGGATTATGTGGATGAGGAACTTTTGAACAAGCCCGTCGGCGAAACACGCCTGATAATTTATGTCAGCGCAAACCCCTACGGCGAAGAGCTTGAAAGACTTAATGCGATAGATATGGGCATCGACCTTGGCAGACTTGCCATAGAAACGACCGAAGACCTTGATGACAAAGACTGGCTCGAAAAATGGAAAGATTATTACAAGCCTTTTACCGTCGGCGAAAAACTGCTTATAAAACCCGTTTGGGAGGAAGTCGAAAATACTGACGGCAGGGTCGTTTTCAGCATAAATCCCGGGCATGTGTTCGGCACGGGTCTGCACCAGACCACACAGCTTTGTATGATACAGCTTGAAAAATATGTCAACGAAAACTCCGTTGTTGCCGACCTTGGCTGCGGCAGCGGTATCCTGTCGATAATAGCGCTGCTTTTAGGCGCCAAAAGCGCATTTGCCGTGGATATTGACGCAAATGCAATCAAAACAGCATACGAAAATGCCGAATTTAACGGTATCGACCGCTCAAAGTATTATGTAACGAGCGGAAATGTCATCGACAACACAGCGCTCCAAGACGAAATAGGTTATGGAAAATATGACATAGTGGTCGCCAATATAGTGGCGGACGTCATCTGCGCAATATCTCCGCTTGTAAGAAAGCAGTTGAAAACCGACGGCGTTTTTATTGCAAGCGGTATCATTCGCGACAGAGTACAGGACGTTTACAACGCTATGGAAGAAAGCGGGCTGAAAGTGCTGGACACAAATTTCAAGGACGAATGGGTGTCGGTGACCGCCCAAATAATGAGGTAAAGCCATGCCGAAATATTTTACCGCCCCCGAAAGCATAGAAAACGGGGTAATTGCATTAAATGAGGAAAACTCCAGGCATCTCTCAAAGGTTTTGCGCTGCAAGCTTGGCGACCGTATAACCGTCGGCGACGGCAACGACGTCGACTATGAATGTGAAATTATTGAAATAACCAAAAATTGTGTTCGGGCAAAAATACTCGACAAGCATCTTGATCTGAACGAACCCGAAATAAAAATAACTCTGTATCAGGGCTTGCCCAAAGGCGATAAAATGGAGCTGATAATACAGAAATGCGTTGAGATAGGCATTGACAGGATAGTTCCCGTAAACACCGAACGCAGTGTCGTGAATTTTGATAAGAAAGCCGATAAAAAAATCGAACGCTGGAACAAAATTTCACTTGCGGCAGCCAAACAATGCGGTCGCGGAAAAATACCCGAGGTGGGTGAAATTTTGAGCTTTAAAGAAGCCATAGCGGACAGCAGACAAGCCGACGGTCGGCTTATACCCTATGAAAACGAGCAAAAAAAGGGTCTGAAGGATTTTACCGAAAATTTCAAAGGCAAAAAAATTGCAGTTTTTATCGGCCCCGAAGGCGGATTTTCTCCCGAAGAGATAGAGTTTGCAAAAACCGACGGTGTAATGCCCGTTACCCTCGGCAAACGTATACTCCGCACCGAAACG
>CANRCU010000030.1 GCA_947629215.1 uncultured Clostridia bacterium | reverse complement strand
GTGTAGGATATTGTGAACAGCGGGTCGGCAGCCACATTAAGACCAACGTGTTTCATACCGCAAAAACTTCTTTTGCCCGCAAGCGAAGCGCCAAAAGCTGTTTCCATGGCAACTTTTTCATTCGGCGCCCATTCGCAGTAAATTTCGGGAAATTTGGCAGCCTCTTCGGTGACCTCGGTACTCGGTGTACCGGGGTAAGAGCTGACCACCTCGACGCCCGATTCGTATAGAGCGCGCGCAAAGGCTTTATTGCCTAACATTATCTCTTTCATTATGATATTTTCTCCTTTCGGATATTTTTGTCCTATCGTAAATATCAGTTTTCTTCTTCGTTTTCAAATGCCACAAGACGTTCTTTGCCGTACATTTTTCTGAGAAGCGGCTTTTCTATCTTGCCTGTCGGATTCCTCGGGACATCGGCAAAAATGATTTTTTTCGGGCGCTTGTAGCGCGGCAGAGCCATACAAAATTCGTTTATTTCGTCCTCCGTACACTCCATACCCTCTTTTATGGATATAATTGCGCCGGCTATCTCTCCGAGGCGCTTGTCGGGCAGACCGATAACAGCCACATCGTGTATTTTGTCGAATGTGCGCAGAAAATCTTCTATCTGCACGGGATAAAGATTTTCGCCGCCCGAAACGATAACGTCTTTGATACGGTCGACAAGATAAATAAAACCGTCCTCGTCCTGCATGGCGGCATCGCCCGTGTAGAGCCAACCGTCTTTAAGAACTTCGGCAGTAGATTTGGGGTCATTGTAATATTCCACCATAACGCCCGGACCTTTTACGCATAATTCGCCTGCTTCGCCCTGTTTTACGGGTTTGCCGTCGGGAGTGACTATCTTGCATTCCCAACCGTAGCCAGGCACGCCTATTGCGCCGACCTTGTGTATATTTTCAATGCCAAGATGCACGCAGCCCGGACCTATGGATTCGCTCAGACCGTAATTTGTGTCGTAGTCGTGGTTCGGGAAATACTGTTTCCAATGCTTTATAAGCGACGGCGGCACAGGCTGAGCGCCTATATGCATAAGCCGCCATTGCGAGAGCTTATAATCGGCTATGCGCAGTTCGCCGCTGTCAAGCGCGTCAAGAATATCCTGCGCCCACGGCACAAGCAGCCAGACAATGGTGCAGTGTTCACGGGATACGGTGTTAAATACATATTCGGCTTTTGTACCTTTTAATATGACCGCGCGAGAACCCGATATAAGGCTGCCGAACCAGTGCATTTTTGCGCCCGTATGATAGAGCGGCGGTATGCATAGGAAACAGTCATCACGCGTCTGACCGTGGTGTTTCTGCTCGACAAGGGCGGAATGCATCAGACTTCTGTGTTTGTGAAGTATGGCTTTCGGGAAACCCGTTGTACCCGATGAAAAGTATATTGCCGCATCGTCCTCATCCGTTATGTCAAGTTTTGGGTCTTTGCTTGAATGGTAAGAAACGAGCTCGTTGTAATCTTCCGCAAAGGTCGGGCAGACCTGACCAACATATATGAGCAGACGGTTTTTGGCAAGTTTATCCTCTATGGATTCGATCCTGCCGATAAATTCGGGACCGAAAATAAGTATATCCAACTCCGCAAGTTCCGCGCAGTAGAGTATTTCGTCTGCGGAATATCTGAAATTCAGCGGCACGGCTATTGCGCCCGCTTTGAGTATGCCAAAATATATCGGCAGCCATTCCAGACAGTTCATCATCAATATACCGACTTTGTTGCCTTTGAGTATACCGCGCTCGATAAGCATATTAGCCATACGGTTCGCTTTTTCGTTAAAAACGCCCCAGCTTATCTCACGCCTGTAAAACTGGTTTGAAGTCGGCTGTATAAGCGAATAATCCTTCCATGTTATCCTCCCCGGTTCTTCCTGTTCGGGGTTTACCTCCACCAAAGCAATATCGTCGCCGTAAAGAGATGCATTGCGTTCAAGATAGTCAGTGATTGGCATTAATAAAACTCCTTCCGTTTTTATTACGACATAATTTGGTAAAATTTTACGATAATAAAATATTCATAAATCAAACCTATAAACATTATAACTAATTTCGACGGAATAATCAAGCAAATTTTTATGGATTTTAATATTAAAGCAAATTTTCGGCGCGCTTGACAATTCCCGCCGCCGATGTTATCATTAAAAAAAGCGGAAATATGACCGACAGACAGGTTTTTCCGCAGTCGAAACATTATTTACAGGGGGGCTTAAAATGAATTTGCAGGACGCTTTGACACAGGAATTTGAAGTAATAGAAAAAAGACGGCTCGAACCGCAGGAAGGCTCTTATACAAGCTATCTTTTCGGGAAAGGTCTTGATAAGATATTGAAAAAAGTCGGTGAGGAGGCTGCCGAAGTCATTATTGCAGCCAAGGACGGCAAAAAAGACGAAGTCGTCGGCGAGGTCTGCGACGTTATTTTTCATCTTGAAGTCATGATGAGCCAAATGGGGCTTGACTGGCAGGATATAACCGACGAGATAGAAAGACGCCGCCAAAAGGAAAATATGAATATCGAAAAAGAGGCAAAACGCAAGGCGGAAGCTCGCACGGACGAATGTGTCATAAACTGACAGGAAAGGAGAAAACCATGAGTTTTGATTTGAATTTACCGACGGAGGACGCCATAAAACAAGAAGTTGAACAGCTGATACTGCCGACCGAAAAAGAACAGGTCGTTATAAAAGATACGGCTCAGGTCAAAGCCGAGCAGATAATGAACGCCGATATAGATAATTTTGAGCAAAGGAAAGAATATACCGACGTTATAGAACAATTCGGTGTTGCCGATATGAAAGCATGCGCAAACAGCAATGCTATTTTGCAAAAACGTATAAACAGTTTTCAGATAACGGGATCCGAAAACGGTCAGGTCGCTCAGGACTTGGCTGAATTGACCCTGAAAATGAAAGCTCTTGACCCAAGTGGTATAGATTTTACAAAAACGGGCGTTTTGGGCAAAATTTTCAACCCCGTAAGGGCATATTTTGAAAAATACAAGACCGCCGACCAGGAGATAGGCGCTATCGTGGAATCGCTCAACAAAGGCAAAAAAAGTCTGCAAAACGATAACGTTACCCTGGAACTTGAGGAACAGTCCATGCGCGACATAACCAAAAAGATGCAGACAAATATAGAGTTGGGGCTGAAACTGGACGATTATCTTACAAAGGGTATAGAAAAAGCACGGCTTGAAATGCAGGACGAAGAAAAAATAAAATTTATAGAAGAAGAGATACTCTATCCGTTAAGACAGCGTATAGAGGATTTTCAGCAGATACAGGTCGTATCTCAGCAGGGCATAATCGCAATGGAAGTTTTGCGCCGCAACAATAAAGAGTTGATAAGAAGCGTAGACCGCGCAAACAATGTCACGGTCACGGCTCTGCGCACGGCGGTTACGGTGGCAGGCGCTCTTTACAACCAGAAAATAGTGCTTGAAAAAGTGGATGCGCTTAATCAAAGCACAAATAAGATGATAGAATCCACCTCAAAAATGCTGCGTGAACAGGGCGTTGTCATACATAAGCAGGCAAGCGAAACGGCGCTTTCCACGGATGTGCTGAAAAAAGCGTTTGAAGAAACGTTTGGCGCGCTTGATGATATTTCAAATTATAAGCAGGAGGCTCTGCCGAGAATGCGTCAGACGATAGAAGATTTCCGACAGATGGCGGAAGTTGGCGAAAAACGCATTTCCGATATGGAACGCGGCGGTATTTTTAAATTATGACACAACAGCCGAGTCTTGCATACAAGACAAAACAGATTATAAAAAATTATGATTTTGCGTTTAAAAAGAATTTCGGACAGAATTTTCTTGTGGACGAAAGAGTGCTTGAAAAAATAATATCCGTTTCGGAAATATCGCCCGAAGATGTGGTGCTGGAGATAGGTCCGGGGATAGGCACGCTTACACAGGCGCTTGCAAAAAAAGCCAAAAAAGTTGTTACCGTTGAGATAGACAAAACGCTTATACCGATATTGCATGAGCTTTTGGCTGATTTTGACAATATAGAAATTATAAACGACGACATTCTTAAAGTGGATATTGCGGAAATATCGGCGCAAAACGGCGGCAGACCGCTCAAAGTTGTTGCAAATCTGCCTTATTACATTACAACGCCGATAATAATGAATATACTTGAAAAACAACTCCCCGTTGAGAGCATAACGGTCATGATACAAAAAGAGGTCGCTTACCGTATGCAGGCTCAGCCGGAAAGCAAGGATTACGGGGCATTGTCGCTTGTGACGCAATATTACTGCGAACCGTATCTTGCGGCGAATGTGCCGCAAAATTGCTTTATGCCGCGTCCGAATGTGGATTCGGCTGTTATAAGGCTGAAAGTGCTTGAAAGACCTGCCGTTGAGGTAAAAGATAGGGAATTGCTCTTTCATATAATAAAAACGGCTTTTGCGCAAAGAAGAAAAACGTTGCTGAACTGCCTTTATAACTGCGGTGGTTGGGATATGTCCAAAGAGGAATTGACGGGGCTTATAAATAAAGCGGGTATTGACGAGAAAGTCCGCGGCGAGATGCTGACTTTGGAGGACTATGCCGGGCTTGCAAAGGTCTTTGACGGGGAAAAACGTTCCTGATATGCCCGTATATCGGCGATTTATGTGCTAACGATAACTGTTTTCGCATATTATTAATCAAGTATGATTTGCGGAGGATTATATGACGGCATATAAACGTTTTCCGATACCGATAAAAAACGGCAGGCTGCTTGCCGAGCGCTTGCAGGACAATACCATAAGATTGACTATGTTTATAAAACAGCCCGTGAAAAAACCGCTTGACCTTTGGCTTTTTGATAAGGAACGGGCATATCGCTATCCGAACACGCTCTATGCGGATAAGTCGGGCAATCTGAGCCTGCGCCGTGTGCTGCGTGATACGGGGCTTGAAGAAGTATGCTGCGTATGCCTTATCGACAGCGAACGTCAGCCCGAAATAGTCGGTTACAGCGGCGAAAAGATAGACTGGCAGGGGATATTGCTAAAAGGCGGTACGGAACAAAAAGCCGAGCAGCAAGAGGAAAAAGCGGAAACATTCAAAGACCGGGTCAGAGATATGGTCGAGCAATTCGACGAGCAGTTAAGCCCTGTGTCCGGCAGTATAAAGGCAGATATGCTGCCCGAAGATCTTGACTGGAAAAAGACCGACCTTTACGGTCTTGCACAGGATAAGCGGCTTTGGAGGTATGCGCGCAATCCTTTTGTGTCGGAAAAATGCAAAAAACACGAACATCTTCTTATTGCCGAAAACGATAAGTTCTGCTTTTTGGGCGTACCGTGCCGACCCGAGGAAAAATATATAGGGCGTTCACAGGGATTCAGAATATCCGCAGAGCGAAGCGGAGTATATTATTGCGTTTTAAAGCGTGAAAAATAAAGTTTTGAAAGGAAAAAATTATGAGAATACGAAAGAAACCTTGGTTTGAGGCTGAAATGTCCACAAACCGAGCCATAATAGACGAACCTGCCGAAAACAAGGGCAGGTGGCATGAGTTTTTTGGCAACGAAAACCCGATACACATTGAGATAGGCTGCGGAAAAGGGCAGTTTTTGTCGGAAATGAGCAAAAGAAACCCCGATGTGAATTATATAGGTATAGAGCGCGAACCTCAGATAATAGTTTCCGCACTCAAAAAGAGCCGAATAGCCGAAGTCGGCGATAATATCGCTTTTTTTATAGCCGATGTTGAAACTTTGGGCGAAATTTTCGAGGCGGGAGAGGTATCGCGCATTTATACCAATTTTGCCGATCCCTGGCACAGACGCAAAAAATGGGCAAAACGCAGACTTACCCACAGAAGATTTTTGGATATATACGAGGGTATATTCGGCGAAAACGGCGGTGAGCTGTTTATGAAAACGGATAATACCGTTTTGTTTGAATTCAGCCTTAACGAAATAGCGGATAAGGGCTGGAGATTGCATAATATAAGCTTTGATTTGCATAACAGTGATTTTGAAGGGAATGTAATGACCGAGTTTGAGGAAAAGTTCAGCGCAATGGGTATGCCGATATACAGACTGGAAGGTTACTTTAACAAAAGCCCCGAATAGTATGTTGCCGTGAGGGCAGTAATGTGAAAACCTTAACATATAAAAGACTCTTTGTCAAATGGTGTGGTTTTTAACGATCATTACAAGTTTCACGAGTGGCGTAGGCATTATCTGCGCCACTTTTTCCGTGCGAATAAAATCATAAGTATTCTGCACCTGAAATTTTAAATTGCAGAATTTTGTCGAAAAAATCATTAAAAAAGTTCTTGCAATACATTCCGGTATGTGTTACTATTGGTTTGTTGTTTTGCATAACAAATAGTCAAAACAAATGTAAAGGAGAAACCATGAACGTTTTATTTTACGACAGCGATTTTGCAAGATTAAAGGAAAATTTTGAGTATTTCTCAAATAAGGAGAAAGCAGTTTTTATAACTACAAAAAATATTTCTATGATAAATAAAATGTCAAGAGCTGTCGATTTTGTTATTTTGTATGATTCCGATGAACTGAATGCAGATGAATACTTATGCGGCAACTTATATCTTATAGGTGACAGCGATAACGTCTGTACTATTATGAAAAGTTTTTCTTACGGTGCAAAATCCGTTTATAACGAGATCAAGACACGGGAACTTTACGAATTTCTCAAGAAAGAATATGTAAAGGTATCAAAAAGCAAAGGAGATCTGACCGCACTGGTCGGTTCGGTCATGAGAAATTTGCATATACCGGAGCATTTATGCGGTCATGATTATTTGATCGAAGCTATTTATCTGTGTAATAACGACCCGTCTATGATAGACGGCATAACAAAACAGCTTTATCCGTGCCTTGCAAAGCGTTTTAAAACAACTGCAAACAACATAGAAAGAACTATGCGGCACGCAATTGAACATAGTTTTAACACTTCAAACGGTTTCTATGCCAAGATATTTACCGTTATGCCAAAACAACGACCGACAAACAAAGCCTTTCTTAAAGCTGTGATTACATACATAAATAATAATATATGAAAATCTTGCAGCAGATAGGTAAAACCGAAAAGCCGAAGATATTTGTATTCCAACCGAATACAACAGTAAGTCCACCGCCTGAGCGGCGGTAGACAAAAGTCTAAATAGGGCTTTTTCGCGATTAAATAGCCGCCCTATGGGTGTCCGCATTACTTTTAAATTCAGTCTGCAATGCATTAAGTCAGTTTTGCAAGCGATTTTGGAAACAGTTCGGGATTGTACCGTAATATCAAATATTTATATTGATGTCAGAACTTTTTCCGTTATACTTATTACATTATTTCCGGAAATTTTAAAGAAAAAAGGTACTTTTGAATCTTTTTCGATATATGGCTGAATATATTTAAAAAAATCTTCTTTGTTTGCATTGTAAATATTAGGATCTTCGGCATTTTCATCTGCAAATTCCCTTTCCCAATCGATAAAATTGTATACGGTATCCTCCGTTAACGCAAATTTTATATTGACTTCATAGGGATCATATATAAGATAACCATTCGGCATATAAGTATTGACCCCTTGTTTTGATAATTCGGCTATCCTTTCCGTATCATCCGATGCAATATATTCTACCGGATCAACAGTTATTGTGTTTTTGTCTATGTCTTTTATCAATGCGCAAATTTCATTCGAACAGTTTTGTTTATAACTGCTTTCATCGGCAAATACAAATCTTAACATTGTAACAATAGCCTGTTCTTTTGTACAATTGGACAGAGGCGAAAAATTTCCTTCGCCTGTTCCCGTCATAATACTTACACCGTTATTGTCCTTATATTGACTTATACGGTATATACTGTCCTTAGCCCAAGCTGCAAAATCATTCTCATCGGTATATTGTATATTGACGTCGGTTTTTTCAAGGTCGCATAATTCCGCAAGTTTTGAAAGCATAACTGCCGCTTCCTGTCTTGTGATAGGTCTTTCGGGGGCAAACATATTGTTTCCTACACCCTTAACAACTCCACGCGAATAGAGTGCGTCAATGTAATTCTGACCTGTATCTTTGAAATAGTTTCTATCCGAAGCATATGTTTCTCCCGTTTTGAAGAAATATGTTTCATTGACAAGGCGGCAGAAATCATCTCTTGTTATATCATCGGTATAATTAAATTGCAATTTTTCCGGAACAAATCCCAGTTCTACAGCTTCTTTAATACTTTCTTCAGCCCAGGCGCTGCATTGCAAATTTGCTGCAATATCACTTGCATATATGGTTGCGCACAAACCAATAAAAGTTATACAAAATATGGTTATTAGTAACTTTACATTAAATTTCATTTTATTCTCCTTCTGTCTGTAATTGTTCCACTGCGGTATAAACCAAATCGCCAAAAGGTGTATAGTAGTACAAATACAAAGGGAACTCATATCTGTTCTGTACTACAAGCAGCCCATTGCAAAAGCCCATAAGTTGACAAGCTTCATCTTCAAGCTTTATTTCAACGGGGTTGGAACGCACATTATAAACAAAGACAGAGCCGTTTTTCTGAACAGCATATATGCCGTTTCCGTTTGCGCAAAATACAAGATGGCTGTTTTCTAAATGAGCGACATAGGGCATTTGTGCCGACAGTCTTTCCCCTGTTGTAAGATCTATATGTATCATATCATCGGAGGGTTGTGACCAAGGTTCGCTTTCGTTTGCCAATAACACAAAGCTTGCAAATACATCTCCGTCGGTCGTATAGTATATGTCTACGGTCCTGAAACGCTTGCCTACTCCGGGAACTTCTATACAATTTCCGTTCAAATCTTCAAACCACATTACATTATCGAACGATTTTGTCAGCCTTTGCAAGTATACTTCCCGACCCAATATGGTATTCTCAACTTTTGTGCTGTCATTTACCGAATGCATATGATATATATCGGGGCTATCCGTGTTTTGAGGAACAAAGTTACCGTAACAGTCAACAACACCGGTAATTTTGGTCAAAATATTCATACCGTCTTCGGCATAATTACCGTCTATATTCCAAGAGCTGTATATAGGATAATATTCAGTCGGCTTTTGTATTTCGCCTTTATTCAGCTTATCCAAATGCAAGACCGTGACAACAGCCTGTTCCCTTGTGTATGAGCTGTCACCGCTGAAACAGTTGTTCCCTGTACCGACGACAATGCCGTTAAAATAACACCATGTCACAAACTCATAGCACCATTCGGGTATTTTGTCATTCCATATATGAGGATATAATACGGTATCTTGGCACATATCACAGCATTGTGCCGTCCGATAGAGCATAACGGACGCTTCGTTTCTTGATATAGCGTTATTCGGACGGAATATTCCATCGGGATAGCCCTTTACAATACCAAGCTCCGCGCAAGCAAGAATATTCGGTTCGGTCGTATCCGTAAATGACTGCGCCGTGTTTTCTGCCGAAACATTGCCCCACCTTGTTCTTGCCTGACATATCAAATCACAGAACTCACTTCTTGTTATAGGTTCCGACGGCTGTTTTTCAAAGAGCGAAGGCGGAACAAGCTCCTGCTCGATCGCTTCACTTACCAAACCCGACAATTCGCCGGTCGCTATCGGTATGGTATCTTCGGCATAACAAGGTGCCGAATAAAACAGAAACGACAAAAATAAAAAAGTAGTAATAAAAATGATATTCTTTTGCATATTTTCCTCCTTATCGGCAGTTAAATATTTTTTTTGACCTGCCTCTATATATTAAAACAATTAACATAGTGATTTTACGACATATTTTTTTAAAAATTTTAAAAATTTTTGAAAACGTCAATATTATGACTGCTGCAAATACCGTTTTATTTGCAACGGTATGTTCAAAATTATATTTATGATACGCTCCGAGCCACTTTGACTAAACTGTCATTGTCGATATTGCCGGATACGGAGAATACAAATCCGTTCTCGGTCCATGTTATTATGCTCACATCATTATTTATGCTGAACATTGCTTCATTGCCGTTGACATCAATGTATTTTATTTCGGCATCTTCGGTATTCAAAGCATAGCTGTCGGGGGCTTTCATTTTGTCTACAACTATATATTCTTCATTATGAACATACATTATAAGGCAGTCGTTTGTGTCGTTATATCTTTGTGACTCCTCAAAATTTTGCGGAATAAAGCCTACATTTACATCAAACTTGTCAAATGTATCTTCATCATCAGAGCTATAACGGAATATCGTTCCAAGGCGTGTTTCCGTTACAAAAAAATTTAATATTTTTTCCCTGAAAGCATATACCATAAAAGCGGAAAACAATATGGTCATTATTGTAATTATTGCGACCAACAACAAACCGATCTTTACCCTCCGGCGCTTTTTCTTATTCCGCTCATTTTGAAAAATTTGATTTACCGCATTTACATGTTGAGGCGAAAATAATATCTCTTCGTCTGCCATGCTTTTATCCATCTCATCAAAAATTTTGTCTATCGCACTTGAACAGGCTGCTTTAAGCAAAATATCGATCGCGTCTTCATAAACACTGTAAGTTTTGTTATTCATACCTGTTCATCTCCTTCTTTAAAAATTCTTTAAGTTTGTTTCTGCCTCTTTCAAGCCTTTTTTGTGCAGCGGTATAGCTGATTTCCAGTATATCCGCAATTTCACGGATATTATACCCGTATTGCAGTTTCAAAAATAATACGTTCTGATATTTTTTGTCTAAGCTGTATATAAACTTTTCTATTTTTTCCATATTTTCCCGATCGATAATAATTAATGATAAGTCGCCTTCATCATTTGAAATATCGTCATACTCATCGACATCAACATATTTCTTTGACTTATTATATATATTAACGGCGATATTTCTGCAAATTATGCCAATAAAATTTCGTGTTTTTTTATCTTCTATATCACCGATCTTTTCAATACATGAGCTAAGTTTTATAATGGTTTGTTGCACGGCATCTTCCGTATCATATTTATTATGTAAAATATTGTATGCCACTTTATACATAAATTTAGAGTATTTTTTATATATTTCTTCCAAAAGAAGAACATTTTCCGAATCTAAAATTAGAAAAATCATCGTTTTTCTCCTTTGAATATAATGTTGTGAACGTGATAAAGTCAAGGATATTCGTACTGTGTACTCATAACCGTCGGCTTTGTCGGAAGTCGTCGAATATACTTGACGCAATTGTCCATTATAAAATAAAAACCCATCGGTATTATATCACAAGAAAGTGTATAAAACAATCCCGCAAATATCAATGTAAAATGCTTGCTAAACAGACATTCAAAAATATTTGTACTTTGCATATGCTGTGCATCAATAAAAAAAGAATTGCCAACGCAATTCTTTGACAGACGGGTAAATCCCCCGTTCCTGTAAGCAGAAGGAATTTACTTTTGTATAAGGCTTGTTTTTTCTACCGAATACAGTAGTAAATCTCCCGCCCGAGCAGGCGGGGGACTTACCCGTCATGATATTAAAAAAACATTATTTTGAACAGTTTGTTAATGTGTCACAAAGAACATAACGGCAAAGAGTGCAGCAATTATCCATGTTCCCGTTTTTACATTCCCTGCCTTTCCTGTAAACACTCTGATAAGTACATAAGAGATCACGCCAAAGGCAATGCCGTAAGAAATATTGTAGGTCATAGGCATCATTGCCAAGGTCAGAAATGCCGGAACCGCATCCTCTGTTTTAAGCCAGTCTATATTTCTGGCGCAGTTCATCATCATAATTCCTACATAGATAAGCGCCGCCGCTGTTGCACACCCGGGTACAAGCATTGCAATGGGGCTTAGAAACATACTGACAAAAAACAGCGCTCCCGTCACCATGGCAGCCATGCCTGTCTTTCCGCCTTCCGCAATGCCTGTGGAAGCCTCCACATAAGAGCTTACCGTAGATGTGCCGCAGACTGCACCGCACACGGTGGCTATGGCGTCTGCAAGCATTGCCTTATCTAAGTTTGGCACTTCTCCCTCTTCGGTCAGGATATTTCCCCTGGCACAGGCTCCATACAGGGTACCGATAGTATCAAACATATCCACCAGACAGAACGCAAGGGCAGTCGTCGCAATCAATAAAGCAAGCTCCGTTTTGCCGTGCTCTGCAAGATACGGCGAAAAATCAAAGCCTTCCGTAAAAACCCTGCCAAATGCCTGTGTTCCGAAGTCTCCGAATGCCGCAAAGGGATTAAAATTCAAACCATCCGTAAAGCCCTCATAAAATCCGGGAACGGTAAAGCCAAGAATATAATAAATTAAAGTTCCTCCAAGTATGCCCCAGAGCACGGCGCCCTTTACCTTCCTGCATGTCAGTACCGCTATTGCAATTAAAACGGAAAGCGTAACAAGCATAGGCATAATATCCTTCCATGCCACACTTCCTGAAAGTATGTTGAAGGACGCAAGGCCGACATAGGTAGAAGGGTTTGCCACTACGATCCCTGAATCCTTAAGCCCTATGAAGGCAATAAACAGTCCGACTCCTGCGGGAATAGACACCCTTACCGCTGTTGGGATCGCCTCAAATATTTTCTTTCGCAGTCCTGTAACAGTAAGCAGTATGAACAGTATGCCGTCAATAAGAATAAGTACCAGGGCATTGGCATAGCTTAATCCAAAGCCCAAACACACCGTATAGACAAAGAAGGCATTGGAGCCCATGGCAGACGCCTGTGCCAGGGGCAGATTTGCCAGAAGTCCTATCAGCACCGTACCTATACAAGCGGAAATTGCTGTCGCAATATAAATCGCATTGTAGGACACCCCTCCCGGAATTTCTGTAAACATTTCGGAATTGACCATAAGTATATATGCCATGGTCATAAAGGTCGTAATTCCTGCCAGAACCTCCGTTTTCATCGTAGAGCCGGTTTCCTTTATATGAAATATTTTTTCAAATGATAACATGATTTCTGCACCCTCTCTTTTTCTTTTTTCAAAAATAATTCTGTAATATAAAACCTAGACTATTCTATATTTTAATAACAAGGCTGTTTGCGCCGTCCCTATGCTCGTAGCTGAACCCACTGACCGAAGCCTTTACAAGCATAATTGAAAGCTCATCGCCCCTCTCCATAGGATCATAACGCTCTCCAAGCCATGCAAAACGCATTTCCAGGCTGTCCTCCTTCTCCGAATACTCAGCCGAAACCGTGATAGGAAATTCCACTTCCTGCGCAAGAACAAGATTCTGCGCCAGAATTTCCTCATACACACGGCGAAGCTTTTCCACTCGTTTTTTAGACAGCAGATTCTTTTCTCCAAACTGACGGATGCTTTCCGACATACCGATAAAATCATAGTCCAAGGACTCCACGGTAAGAGTAAGGGTTTTAAGCCTTTTTACAAATGCCCGTGTTTTATCCCGTTTCGGGCTGTCAAATATTTCGTCAGGAGTTCCTTCCTCGTAGATAATACCCTCGTCCATATAGAAGATACGGGTAGAAACATCACGGGCAAACTGCATTTCATGTGTGACTATCATCATAGTAAGCCCTTCCGCAGCAAGCCGTTTCATGACGCTAAGCACCTCTCCTACCATTGTGGGGTCAAGGGCTGATGTGGGTTCGTCAAAAAGCACTATCTCAGGGTCCATGGCAAGGGTACGGGCTATCGCTACCCTCTGTTTTTGTCCGCCTGACAGTTCGTCGGGGTAGCTTACTGCCTTCTGCGCCATTCCTACCATGCG
>CANRCU010000029.1 GCA_947629215.1 uncultured Clostridia bacterium | reverse complement strand
GGTTGGACCTTGTTTTTTATTTTTAGTGTTACCTATCTATTGTACCTCAACAAATTTTTATTTTGAAGTTCCGGCAGAAAATATATCCGGGTATACGGCCTTTGCCGCATTTATCTCTTTGGTCAGTTTTTCTTTGACGCAAAGCGGCGCAAACGGGCGGTGTCTGCCGTAGTATTCTTTAAGTATAAGTATATATTTTTCGGGATAGCTCAGAATGCTTTTCAGGGCTTTTGTTTCGTTTTCGCTCAGTTCGTTTGTTTCGGTATAGCGTTTTATTATTTGTTCGTGCGTCAGCTCACAAAGTACGGATTTTTTGTCATACCGCTTTATCATATATGCCAGGTCCGCAAGAAAATGCGCAACTTTCAGGCTGCTCCAGTTTGTAAGACAGATGCCGCCGTTTAAGTATATATTTTTCGGGATAGCTCAGAATGCTTTTCAGGGCTTTTGTTTCCGAGGCATTTTCCGCAAGGTCGCACATCATTTTGTAATTTTCACAGAAAATTTTATCCACTTCGGAGAGTTTGTTTTTGCGGTTCACAATACCGCGTATATGTTTCAGTATGCGCGTACCCTTGGCATATGTCTGCCCGACAAGCTCTTCGGGCGGCTCAAAGCCCCTTAATACCTTGTGAAAAGCTGCCGTAAGAGATATACATTTCAAAAATTCCTCCCCTTCCGGCTCGGGTTCTCTGCCCTTCGGGGTCACGGTCAGTATGAACAGCTGCCCGTCAAGCGCCGAAAACGCCGAACCGTCCTTTGTTCTGAGCATACGGCAAACGGATACGCCGTTTTTGCACATAGCCGTATTAAGCTCAAACAGCCGTTCTGCATTTTCTTCACCCTGAACAAACGGATACAGCCTGTAAGACTTTCCGCCCGAATTGATAATATAAAAATACTTGCTTTTTGCTATACTGTGCGGATATATACCGTATTCACTCTCTATATCGGGAATAGACATTTCCATACACAAAGACCTCCCTTTTATTTTTTAGCGGTTATCGGCTTAAAAAGACATGTTTTACCTTTCGGTTAAATCTTATTACCGAAATATAAGTTTTATGAAAAAAAACCAAACATTAACGGCTCTTGTTTACGATTTTCTTACAATTGGCTTTTTCGTTTGCAATTGCGGCGCAAGGGTGCTATAATAAAATAGATTTTGTATTTGTTTGATAAAGGAGTTGTTTGAATATGAAAAACAAAGCAAGGGTATTTATAAGCGCAGTTCTTGCGGCGCTTATGACGTTTTCGGGCATAAATGTCCATGCCGCCGAAAGCGATATTCTGTATGAAAAGACCGAAGAACGCACGCTCACAAGAGGTATCGTATACAAAGAGATCGAGCGTTTGTATAAATCGGGCTGGATGGATATATATGTTATCGAGATAGATGCGCATGACGAAAATGTCGGTATGAAAGTTCTTGAATCGGCTGCTGAGCTTGGCGGAAAACATACCGTCAGTGATTTTGCATCGACTTATAAGGTAAAGGCAGCCGTCAATGCCGATTTCTTCGGCAGCGGCAACCCGCAGAGCAGTCTGGGTCAGGTTGCACGGGGCGGGCAGATGGAATCCGCGCGGAATTATTACAACGGTTCGGAAAACAAATATGCCGGTTTCTGGATAGATAACGAAAACACGCCGTTTATCGACTATGTAAAATCGACGATAGGCTTTTTCGGCGCAGGCGAAGTTTCGTTAGAAATGGAAGCAAAAAACAAATATACCGACTTTGACAAGCCCGTATACTTTGACAGGAACGCAATAAGCACCACAGCCTCTTTGGACAGCCACCGCAGCGACCTTGTGAAAATAGTTGTAAGCGAGGGAGCAATATCTCAAATCTCCTCGGCAGGCGAAACCGTGGAAGTACCCCAAGACGGCTATATAATAGTTATGAGCAAGGCAAGCGCAGCCGCAAATCTTAGCAAATTCTATGTCGGTCAGAGAGTATCTTTTTCCGAAAACGAAAACTTTGTATTTCGCCCCGAAAAGGATATATCTTCGCTCAAACTCGGCATAAGCGGCGGCGGAGAACTGCTAAGGAACGGTGAGATAGTCGAAAACGGTCTTATTATAAGCGGCAGAAATCCGCGTACAATGATAGGCGTCAACAAGGATAAGACCAAAGTATATGTTGTCTGTGTTGACGGCAGAGGCGACAGCATAGGCGCAACACATTATGAGGCTGCCGAGATAATGTCGAGCCTTGGCTGTTATGACGCGATACATTTTGACGGGGGCGGCTCAACGACAATGGTCGTTGAGGACGAGGATAAGCAGCTCTATGTTGCAAACGACCCGAGCGAAGGTACACAGCGCCGTGTCGCAAATGCTTTCGGCGTTGCCGGCATAGGTGAGAGCAGCACGCCCGCATCACTCAAACTGAGCTTAGACGGTGGCAAAAATATCATGTTCAACGGGTTCGGAACGGCTATAAACGTAAAAGGGCTTGACGAATATCTGAATCCGATAGGGATAAGCGGCGATATTGAGTATTCCGCGGATATTGCGGGCGAATGGAACGGGAATGTTTTCACCCCCGCACAGGAAGGCGAATGTACGATAACCGCAAAGTTGGGGGATATACAAGGCTCTCTCAAAGTCAAGGTGCTTGGCGGAGCGGCAAGCCTTGGCATAAACATCGGCAGCGGCGGTATAGGCATAGGCGAAAGCGCCGAATTAAATGTAAATGTGATAAACGAGGACGGTTATGCAATACCCGCCGACAACAGCAAAGTTGTATGGACGGTGGACGACCCCGAAACAGCGTATATACAAGACGGCAGAATTTACGGCAAAAACAGCGGTACAGCCGTTGTTACAGCCGAATGTAACGGTGCGTCCGCAAGCCTGAAAATATCCGTCGGCACGCGTTATGCGCAGGTAATGAGTTTTGAGGCAAGCAGGAAACTGACCGTCGCCTTTTCGGGCGAGAGCGTAAGCGGAACGGCAAGCCAGGTGAAAGGCGTTGCCGCCGACGGAAATAAGTCAATATCCGTAAGTTATGCTTTTGCGGGAAATATGACGACAACACAGTCCGTCTTTGCCGAATTGGCAAACGGCATACCCATGCCCGCCGACACAAGGGACATCAGCTTTATGTATAAGGGCGGCGGCAGCGGCGTTCAGTTAAAAGCAATAATAACCGACGCAAACGACAAAAGTTACGGTATGCTCATATCCGAGGAGCTTTCGGGCGACGAGTGGAAGAAAGCAACGGCAGCCGTGCCGAAAGATGCGGTCGCGCCTATCGAGCTTAAAAAACTCTGTGTGGAAACGCTCAACACCACCGACGCATTGCAAGGCACCGTTTATATAGACAATATCGGCGCAGTCATCGGCGGCAGAGCAGAAGCAATAAACAACGGTATCGCAGACCCCGCGCGCGGTGATCTTTCTTCCATAAGCGGTGAGGAAATAACCATATTCGGTCAGACAAAAACAGGTACAAAGGGCGATGCCTTTACAAACCTGCTTGAACGTATGCACACCGATTCAAATATGCTCGTGTTTACGGGTGCAAGCGATATTTCGGGCGCAGATGCCGTATGGCAGAACGAATACGGAGCAAAAGAAAGCGCAAATTTCTCCGTGTTGATGCTTGCAAGCGGTTCGGGTTCTTTAAGAAGCAACGGTAGCGAACAACTGCGGTATTTCAGGGATTATATAAACAATATGAGCAAACGCAACGTTATTGTCTGCCTTGACAAAGACCTGCTGAGCAGCACCGGGATAACCGATGCAAGAGAACGAGAGGCGATAATGGATATACTACGCGAAGCTGCGCTTGAACATGACAGAAATATAATCGTCGTTTCGGGTACGGGTACAAACACCGAAGTTACGCTGAAAGACGGTATAAGATTTGTGAATCTTGCGGGATTGAGCGAAACCGAGCTTAAATATCTGAGAGTAAAGGGAAATTCCGATGATTTCAGGTATGAGATAGAATAGAATAAAATAAGATATATGGGGCGCTGCCCATACCCTGCAAGCCTTTTGAAAAAGGCTTGACCTAAAACTATCATTTAAGGATTGGGGTAAAATAAGAGCGCAGCTTATTATTATTTTGGAGAAAGACTAAATGCCGTTGCGCAGTCTTGACAATGCTGTGTCGTTGTAATATCATAAAATAAAGGGCAGAAAATTTGTTCTGCCCTTTGTTTAACATATGCCGGTTTTTAAGTATTTGAAACGGACTCAATTATCTATCTGTCTAATCTTTGATTACTTTTCTATGCAAGCCTATACCTAAATCCAATTGCCAAATCCATACCGAAAAGAATGCCTTTAACACATAAGTTATCACAGGCTTCTTTAACCTCCGCTTTTGATTTTCCCGGAAAATGGGCAACAATATCACTCAATGATCTTAACTGATCGTCTGACTTATACCACATATATATTTCTGCCTCAAGACCTGTTAATTTGATCTTTGGTGCCGGCACCTCTTCTAATCCGCTCTGCATAAAAAGGGCAAGCAGATTCATTCCGAACATTCCATCTAACCTCTCAAGCACATCATCATTTACTTTCTCATCAATATATGCAAATCCTAATATAATATGTAAAAATGGCAATGCAACATTATTTCCCATTTTAGTTAGCGTTTCAACGAAATCATAATCCTTTTCGGCGATCTCTGCTGCTATCATGTCATATATAACTTCAATATCACCACCCCATATATTATCGAATATTAAATCTACCAATGCTTTTTCTTTATCGTTTAACTTTCCTGTTTGGGAAGCGATACCAAACTTTGCCGCCATGGTCAGCATCATAAACACAGTTTCGTTATCACACTGTTCTCCCAGTCCTTCAATTAATTCGGTAAATCCTTGCAATGTTTTCTCTGTGATCTCCTCTGTATCACAAAATTCAAATTGATTTTCCAAATTGGCAAACATATTACTTCTACTCATCTTCATTACCTCCTTGTTTCTGATAATAACATCATACTAAAATCACTTGGTCAAAATATGTCCATCTTATAAACTTTTCGATAATGTATCGCTCCGCATTTGCCAAAGCATTCGTTTTTTGATTTCGGATAGTTCTTTTTCGTAGTAATGGCATCGGCTAATGCCCTGTGTGCCTTTAGGTATCTATGATATTTTATACTTTTTCTCAAACCCCTGATTATATTTTACATTACTTCAAGATATTTTTCAACACGTATTTCCTTGGTGCAGCAAATTCTATTTTACTGTGATCACACCGGATATTATAGAATCAAAATATTCCGGATATATAAATACAGCTATAATAATGTGGTGATTGATGGTATTAAAAATAAAATCAAGGTGACAAAAAGGATAGCCTTAGCTATCGCTCATTTTATCATTTCAGGAACAGAATACTTATTATGTTTGAGCTTGTTAGCATAGAAAAAGTGGCGTAGATATGCCCACGCCACTCTTGAAACTTGTAATGATTGTTAAAACCACACCTTTTGACAAAGAGCCGCCTTTTGTAAAAGGCTTGACCTAAAACTTTCATTTAAGGGGTGCCGCTTTACGACACCCCTTAATTAAAATTATTCGCTTAATCTTGCCTCAAGAGCGGCTTTTGCTTCTTCATAGCCCGGTTTACCGAGGAGAGCAAACATATTTTTCTTGTAAGCCTCAACGCCCGGTTGATCGAACGGATTTACACCCAAAAGATAACCGCTTATCGCAAGAGCCTTTTCAAAGAAATAAACCACATAGCCAAAGTTGTAAGCATCTGCCTTATCTATCTCGACTACCATTGTCGGCACACCGCCGTCGACATGCGCAAGGAAAGTGCCTGCATATGCCTTTGAATTTACATACTGTATTGTCTTGCCCGCAACAAAGTTAAGTCCGTCAACATTTTCGGGGTCATTCTCGATAGTAATGTCTTTCTTTGCATTCTTTATCCAAAGGACCGTTTCAAAAAGCTCTCTGTTTCCGTCCTGGATAAACTGACCTATCGAATGCAGGTCTGTCGAGAAATTGGCGCTTACCGGGAAAATACCCTTCTGATCCTTGCCCTCGGATTCCGCAAACAGCTGTTTATACCATTCACCGAACATTGTGAGCGACGGTTCATAGTTTGCAAGTATCTCTGTTGTTTTGCCCTTGCGCAGCAAAATATTGCGCATAACGGCATATTTAAGGCATGGGTTGTTTTCGATATCCTTGTTGTCAAAATCTGCCCTTGCGTCGGCAGCGCCCTTCATGACCGCATCTATATCGATGCCTGCGGCAGCCATAAGCACCAGACCAACGGGTGTCAGCACCGAAAAACGTCCGCCGATGTCGTCTGTTATAACAAAAGTTTCGTATCCCTCTTTGTTGCAAAGGTTTTTCAAAGCTCCGCGCGCCTTGTCGGTGGTAGCGTATATACGACCCTTTGCGCCCTCTTTGCCGTACTTATCTTCAAGCATTTTTTTGAAGATCCTGAAAGCGATAGCAGGCTCCGTTGTTGTACCCGATTTGGAAATAACGTTGACCGAAAAATCCCTGTCGCCTATCATTTCTATTATATCGCTGAGATAATCCGAAGAAATGCTGTTACCCACAAAATATATATCGGGCAGACCCGGATGCTTTTTATTATTGTAATTATTGCCGTTGATAAAATCAAGCGCAGCCCTGCCGCCCAAATACGAGCCGCCTATACCTATAACAACAAGTACTTCGCTGTCCGACTGTATTTTTTTTGCGGCTTTTTTGATGCGTTCAAATTCTTCCTTATCGTAATCTACGGGAAGATTGACCCAACCTATAAAATCGTTGCCTGCGCCCGTTCCGCTGTTGAGCAGGTCAATTGCAACATCGGCAAACGGTTTCATTTTGCCAAGCTCGTCCTCTCTTACAAACGGTGTAAGTCCGTTTGTTTTTAATGTGATTGCCATATAGAAATTCCTCCTTTTTTATATGATGCGGAAAACTCCGCTCAATTCGTTATCATATTCTTTAAAGCGGTAAAAAATCGTATTTTTACGCCTGCCCGCCGATAAACAAGTACCCCCGTCCTAAAAAGACAGGGGAACTTATACGTAACCGCTTTATCAGCCGCAGAAATCCACAACATAATACGGTGTTTGGTCGCTGTTATCATATGCCATTCCCACACCCATTGTGCGGAAATCTCTGTACAGCAGCACACCACGGTGGCCTTTTGAAGTTACCCACGCATTTACCGCGCCCATTGCACTCCATTCGCCGCGCAATATATTCTCGCCCGAAGCGCGCGTATATCTGACGCCCGAATCTTTTATACGCATTTCTGCCGTTCTGCCGTCCCTGCTTACGTGGTCGCTCGGGAAGTAATGATAGGCTGCCATATCTTCCGCAAAGGCGCGCGAAGCCAAAGACGACAGTACATCGCTGCACTCAAGCGTGTTTAAGCCGTTTTGCTTACGGAAAGCATTAGACATATCGCATATCTCTTTTTCCATTGAACGCATATGAACATCCGTCGGATCTTCAGCCGAAACAAAGTCCTTTGCAAGCAGCATCATACCATAAATTCTGTTGTTGTCGTTTTCGTCATAATAAACAACGCTTCTGACATTATCCAACTCTTTATATACATAGTACATATAGAAACCGTCTTTTGTAAGCTGATATTTGCTTGCATCGGCATTGTAGTACACATCTTTGTACTTAAAATCTTCCGACATTGTATAGATGGTTTTTACAACACCGTTCACAACGCCGACCATTGTAAAATACTTATATTCGTCGCCGCTGTTGTGATATATGTACCAATCACAGCCCTCGAAACCGTCGTCTATGCGTGTCGGTGTCGGCAGCTCGTTTGCCGGTTGACCGATATAATAATATTCATTGGCCGAAATTATTAATTTTTTGTTTTCGGAAATATTATCGCCGGGCTTGACTGTCTGCGCCGTTGTGGTCTCCGTCGCGGTTTCGGTCGTGGT
Source organism: uncultured Clostridia bacterium (assembly GCA_947629215.1). Classification (GTDB taxonomy): domain Bacteria; phylum Bacillota; class Clostridia; order Lachnospirales; family CAG-274; genus RGIG4310. Next base: position 6,106 of record CANRCU010000029.1, on the reverse strand, counting down.
CGTCGCCTCGGTGGTTGTAGTTGTTGTGGTAGTTGTAGTAGTTGTTGTAGTAGTAGTGGTGGTAGTAGTTGTTGTAGTCGTCGTGGTAGTCGTAACTTTCAACTCACCCGCTATCAGGTTTTCTATGGTTTCACAAACCTTTGCCGTACCGAAAGCCACCATTTCTATACGGTTTTTATCGTTTATAACTATCGTTATCGGCATAGCTACGATATTAGGGTCTATTTTAAGAATATCGCATATATCATTGCGCATTTCTTCGGTATATTCCGAATAAGGGCAGAAACTTATTGCCTGTCCGGATATATCAATATCTTCGCCGACAAAGTCCGTTATATTTTCGCTGTCCGCATCGTCGTTGACAAACGACGCTATGACCGCAGAACCGCTTACAACATCGCTGTCGTTAAGCTGCGAAAGCAAAGACAGTGTTTCCGAAGAATAAGTCGAGCCTATAACTATTGTCTTGTACAGGTCGTCCTCGCTTTCAAGGCTGACCGAAGAGCCGTTCACATCATACAGCTCGCCGTCGCCGAAAATATTCTCGCCGTCCGTAAGATAGATATTGCCGCGATTCTCGGCTATCGTAAAATCTACGACCTCGACCGGGAAAGGAAACGTTGAAATAAGCGCTTTCTGGTATATCAGCGCCGAATCAGCCGCAGATATAGCGCCGTCGCCCGAAACATCACAGTCCTCCAAATTGCCTTTGCCCGTCCAGATACCGTTTAATGTATATTGCAAAACAAGAGCCGCATCGTTTGACGTTATTTCGCCGTTCCCGTCCGCATCACCGTACATACGCGCGCTGACAGAAACTATATTTGAACACATAATACAAAAAGCAAGCAAAAAGGATAGTGATTTTTGTTGTTTTTTATACATAAGCCATCATCACCTCTTAACTTATTATATAATATTGAAAGTATATTTTCAATAGCTTAATAAAAATTTATCAAAAAATATTAACACTGCCTCTGTTACCCTTTAAAGATATTACCGCTGCGCTATTCCTCCTTTCCTACAAGTTTCCCTTTAACTATAAGTCTGTGTGTTGCCGTGCGTATCGGCGTACACGTAACAAGGGTGATAGTCGCATCGTCGGTCGGTTCAAGCACCCATACATCGGTCGGCTCCACCACAAATTTGGAGTCCACCTCATATGTATACGTTCCGTCAACGGTCTTTACCCTCACCGTGTCGCCTGCCTCCAACTCGTCAAGACGGTTGAAATACGCTCCGTAGCGATAACTCCTATGCCCCACTACGGCAAAATTGCCGACTTGCCCCGGCAAAGCCGTGTTAGGAAAATGCCCGACCGAAAGAGTTATGCTTCTGTTATCCGATCCCTCGGCAAGCGTAACAATAAGGTCTATCTTGTCTATCTCCATAATGCCGAGCAAATTTCGCGGCACAGACATTGCGTCAAACTTTTCGTCCGTAGTCGGCGCTGCCGTTGTCTGTTCCGACGCATTCTCAACTACCATCGCCTGCTCCGTCATTGCGTTTTCTATCTCTTCAATATCAAGCTCGCTGTCGTTTACCCAGTTTATATAGTCCTCATATTGCGCAACAAGCTCGTCTTTTTTTACATCTACACTGTATTTTGCATAAACGGCATAAACTATACAGCCTATACCCGCCGCAATAAGCAGCACGCCTATCACATTTTTTATTTTCCCCGGCGTCATTTCTGCTCCTTTCAAAAACCGTTCGTTTTATTTTATGCCAAGCAGTTTTATGGCATCAACATAGGCAGCAATGCCCTCGACGACCTTTTTTGCCTCCTTCATGGCAAGAACGACCGTTGCAGGCTGATGCACAACGTCGCCGCCCGCAAAAACGCCTTGTAAAGTAGTCATACCGTAAGGTTTATCCTTTGTTATAAGGTAACCGTTATCGTTAACTTCAATGCCCTTTGTGGTGGATATGATACGTTTGGCAGGCTTTGCGCCGATAGCCACAAGCACTTTGTCGGCAGGTACTATGACCTCTGTACCCTCGTGATCGACTTTCAGACCGACAAGTTTACCGTCATGACCCACATATTCAAGCGGAGAAGCATTCCACATAAATTTTACGCCGTCCTCGACTGCGCCCTCGTATTCTATCTGAGCCGCACTTATGGTATCGGGCGCTCCGCGGTAAACAACGGTAACGTTCTTTGCGCCCATTCTTATCGACTGACGCGATGCATCCATCGCAACATTGCCTGCGCCGATTATAAGCACATTGTCGCCCTCCGAAACAGGCACTTCGTCACGACTCAATTCGTTGCTGCGGTAAAGCGTTACCATACGCAGGAAATAATGCGACTGTATAACACCGTGCAATTCTTTGCCCGGTATATTCAATTCTTTTGAAATGGCAGTACCCGTGCCTATAAAGATAGCGTCAAAACCGCGTTCAAACATCTGGTCGATGGTTATGTCGTCACCGACAACGCAATTGTTTATGTAACTTACACCAAGCTCGGCTATACGCTTTGTTTCACGCCTTACAACGTCTTTTGGCAGACGGAACTCGGGTATGCCGTAAAGCAGTATGCCACCGGGTTCGTTCTCGGCTTCGTAAACGGTAACGTTAAAGCCCATATGCGCAAGGTCGCCCGCAACCGTAAGACCGGCAGGCCCCGAGCCTATAACGGCAACACTGCCGCGCGTCTTGGGCGGTATATTTTCGCGCGTAAGCTCCATTTCGGCATCAAAATCGGCAATAAACTGCTCCAGCCGCCCTATATTTATAGCCTGACCCTTTTTGCCAAGCACACAATGCCCCTGACACTGCGTTTCATGCGGGCAAACACGTCCGCAAACGGCGGGAAGATTTGTCTTGCCCGCAAGTATATGCCTTGCTTCGCCAAGATTGCCCTTTGAAAGCGCATGTATAAAATCGGGTATATCGTTCTCTATCGGGCAGCCCGTTTTGCACATGGGCTTTTTGCAGTTAAGACAGCGCTGCGCCTCAACAATAGCCTCTTTCATCGTATAAGGATTGTCCTCGTATTTCTTGTGTTCATCCATTTTAATGCCTCCTCTTGTTATAAGAATTTATTCAAAAATCAATATTCAATAATTCCTTCAGCGCCTCTATCAGCAGAGTGTTCTCCTCATGCGAAAGTATGCAGAACCTTATGAATTTTTCATTCAGAAACGGAAAATCCTTCGCATCTCTTATAAGTATGTTCTTTTTTATAAGCGCCAGAAAAACCTCTCTTGACGTCAATTCGCCCAATATCTCCGCAAGGAAAAAATTCGACTGTGTGGGGTAGAGTTTAAGCCCCTCTATACTGCCCAACTCGTCAATAAACCGCTGTCTTTCGGTGTTTATAAGCTCGGTAGTCGCATTTATAAAACCCCTGTCGGTAAACATCACACATCCTGCAAGCTCTGCAAAAACATTCACGCTCCACAAATCTTTCGCCGCATTCACACTGCCGACAATATCTCTGCCGACAATATCTCTGCTGCCGATGACCGCATATCCAAGCCTGAGTCCCGGGCAGGCAAAAAATTTCGACGTGCCTCTTATGACTGCGATATTGTCATATTTTTTTGTCAATTCCACGGCGGATATACGCTTTTGTGGGTCGGAAAACTCCACATAGGTTTCGTCTGTCATAACAAAACACCCAAGCGCCTTACAGCGTTTTACTATTTCCTCCGTTTCGTCCGCCGTAAGATAAGAACCCGTCGGATTGTTCGGATTGCATATAACAAGCATATCCGTTTCGTCCGTTATCGGCAAAGCCGAAATATCCGGCATAAAATCATTTTCCTCACTCAACGGCGAAAGTTTCGTTTCACAGCCTATGCTGTCAAGCACACGCAGATATTCGGAATAAGCGGGCGAGATCAAAACGGCTTTTTTGGGCATAACGGCTTTTATGACCGCCGTTATAAGTTCTGTCGAACCGTTGCCCGTGACTATGTTTTCCGCATCCGCACCCGTATATTCCGCAATGGCTGCCCTAAGCGCCACATAACTCACATCGGGGTAGCCCTCCGCAAGCTCAACATTTTCCGCTATTGCCTTTTTAACGCTCAACGGCAAGCCAAGCGGATTGACATTGCCGCTGAAATTCAATATACTGCTTTTTTCTATACCGTATTCGCGAGAGATTTCGTCAAGATCTCCGCCGTGTACATTTTTTGACTGCATTCTTAACACCTGTCTGCATTGATTATTGCAGGATAGTCCCTGTTGTTTTTATTATAACATAGTTCGCTTTGAAAAATCAATGCTTTTAAAACTCAAATTACAATGAAATAAAAATTTGACTTTATATATTTTTTGTGATATTCTGTTTTACGGAGGTAATACAATGAAACCGACAACTCTGTGTTACATAGAAAACGACGGAAAGTATCTTATGCTTCACCGTACAAAAAAAGAGAAAGACTGCAACAAGGGCAAATGGATAGGTGTTGGCGGCGCTTTCAAAAAAGGCGAAACGCCCGAGGAATGCCTTTTGCGCGAAGTAAAGGAAGAAACGGGTCTGAGCCTTACGGACTATGCCCTGCGCGGTATACTCACCTTTGTATCCGACATATGGGAAAGCGAATATATATTTCTCTACACGGCAACGGGGTTTACCGGCACATTGTGCGAATGTGACGAGGGCGACCTTGCATGGATAGAAAAAGAAAAAATACCCGGACTCGAACTCTGGGAAGGCGACAGGCTGTTTTTGGAACTGCTTGAAAGCGAAAGCGGTCTTTTTTCCATGAAACTTGAATACAAAGGCGACGAGCTTGTCGCCCACAGCGTAAAAAAATACCCAAACATACAATACAAAAGGAGATAAATATATGCTTACATTGGATAAAATATACCATGCGCAATATGTTCTTAAAAGCGTTATCCGCCCGACAGACCTTATAAAAGCGCCAAACCTCAAAAGCGACTGCGAAATATATTTAAAGACCGAAAATCTTCAGGTAACGGGTTCTTTCAAGGTAAGAGGCGCTTATTACAAAATATCACAGCTTACAGACGAAGAAAAAGCCCGCGGCGTAATAGCCTGTTCGGCAGGTAACCATGCCCAAGGCGTTGCGCTTGCCGCCGCAAAAAACGGCATAAAGTCGCTTATCTGTATACCCGACGGCGCGCCTATCTCAAAGGTAGAGGCTACCAAGTCATACGGCGCGGAAGTCTGCCTTGTCGAAGGTGCTTACGACGACGCTTACGACAAAGCGAGGGAAATACAAAAAGAAAGCGGTATGACCTTTATACACCCCTTTGACGACGAAATGGTCATTGCGGGTCAGGGTACCATAGGTCTGGAAATACTTGACGCTCTGCCCGATGTTGACGCAGTTATCGTTCCCGTCGGCGGAGGCGGTCTTATAAGCGGTCTTGCCTTTGCCATAAAAACGCTCAACCCCAATATAAAAGTATACGGTGTACAGTCCACGGGCGCAGCTTCAATGTTTAACGCAATGAAAAAGCACGAAATAGAAACGCTTGAAAAAGTACACACCATTGCCGACGGTATCGCCGTAAAGACTCCCGGTGAAAACACCTACGACCTCTGCGAAAAATATGTGGACGAGATAGTTACCGTTACCGACGACGAAGTATCCACAGCCATACTCGATCTTATAGAAAAGCAGAAACTCATTGCCGAAGGCGCAGGCGCAGTTTCGGTCGCGGCTGCTCTTTTTGACAAGGTGGATATAAAGGGCAAAAAAGCGGTCTGCCTTTTATCGGGCGGAAATATAGATGTTACCATTCTTTCAAGGGTAATAAACAGGGGTCTGCAAAAGGCAGGCAGACTTGCCGAACTGGTCATAGAACTCCAGGACAAGCCCGGTCAGCTGCGCGGCGTATCACGCATAATTTCGGAGCTTGGCGGTAACGTTGTTTCGATAAACCATGACAGGGCGGACGTAAATATAGATATAAACGCCTGCTATCTGCGTATCTCAATGGAAACACGAAACCACGAACACGTCAGAGAAATAAAAGAGACCCTTACACAGCAGGGCTACAAAATAGTGAACGAAAAAAAGACCTATGAATAATACTTTATTCGCGGTCATATCTTAAAAGGAGGATAATAATAATGAACAAAATACACACAACAAACGCGCCCGAAGCCATA
>CANRCU010000028.1 GCA_947629215.1 uncultured Clostridia bacterium | reverse complement strand
GATGACATTTTTACCCTTGTATTCGCCTATTATATGCATTATTTCCGAAACGTTCGGCTTTGGGCGCCGTTTGTCTACTATCGCAATAGGTATGTCAAGCGTTTCGGCAAAGGCGCGTGTACGAGCAACACTGCCAAGATCGGGCGATACGGCGATAAGGTCTTCGGCAGCTACCCCGAATTTATTTGCATAATAGCCCGCAAGTATGGGCATACCGCAGAGATGATCCACGGGGATATTGAAAAAGCCTTGTATCTGCGCGCTGTGAAGATCCATTGTAATGATCCTGTCGGCGCCTGCGCTTGTGATAAGGTCGGCAACAAGTTTTGCGCTGATGGGATCTCGGGGTTTGGCTTTCCTGTCCTGGCGTGCGTAGCCGTAGTACGGAATGACTGCATTTATTCTGCCGGCGGATGCGCGCTTAACTGCGTCTATCGTGAGAAGCAGTTCCATGAGGTTGTCGTTTACGGGGTAGCAGGTCGGCTGTACAATAAAGATGTCTGCGCCGCGAACTGTTTCGCCTATGCGGATGTCTATTTCGCCGTCGCTGAATTTTGATATACTGCACTCGCTGACACGCAGACCAAGGTCATCCGCTATCTGTTCGGCAAGTTCGGGGTTGCCGTTGCCCGTGAAAATTTTTATGCTGCCGCTTCCTATGTCCATATGCTGCCTCCTGTAGTGCGGCGTACAGCCGCGGTTGAATTTAGGTGAATAAGTTCTTGATAACAGTATAACATACATTTCTTTGTATCTCAATAAAAATTATTTCCAAAAAAAAGATATTTTTCACAGCGGCACGAAAAGAAAGGGTCTGCGCAATATTGACAATTTTGTGCGGTTGGTTTATAATGAAACGGTAGAATGAGTTTAAATACCGGACGGGATAAATATGTTGAGAGATATTCTGATAAAATACAAAAAAAGCATACTTTATATTCTCATATCGATAGTTTCGATGTTTGTGGAATTTGTGATAGGGTATGCGCTGGTTGCCTTATTTGCGGCAAACGTGGTGCTTGCGAATACCGTGAGTGTTATATCAAGCGCTTTTTTTCACTTCTTTTTTGTTACAAAAAAAGTTTTTGCAAGGCGTGTCGGTATAAAGTCGGGTGTGGTATATACGGTAACTTTTTTTATGGGTCTGGCAATACAAAACTTTGTGTTTATAGGTCTTGAATACGGCGGTTTTTCGGCTGCTATGAACACCATGCTTGGATATGCCGCCGCAAAGATGCTGTCTGTCGGTATATCGTTTGTTGTTATGTATAATATAAGGAAGTATCTCTATTCAAAAATATAGAAGGAATGTGCAAAATGAAGAATTTATTTGTTTATTTACCTTGTTATAATGAGGAAGAAAATATCGGCGCTTTGATAGAAAAATGGCTCGGGCAGGAAGAAAACCTGAAAGAGTTGGGCTATAAACTTATAGTTACGGTCATTGACGACAAAAGTACCGACGGCACGGGCGTGACGGCGGAGAGGTATGCAAAAGAATATCCCTGCGTTTTTCTGTTTACCCACAAGAAAAACAGAAACCTTGGCGGTGGGCTGAGATCGGCTTTTGCTCTCTTTTTGCGTAACGGCAAGGAGGGCGATCTTTGCGCTCTTATGGACGGAGATAATACGCACGATCCCAAATATTGCTGTGATATGATAAAAAAAGCCGAGGCAGGGGCGGACTGTGTTATCGCCTCGCGTTACCGACCGGGCGCAGAGGTCATAGGCGTGCCGAAAAACAGGCTGTTTTTGAGTGACTGCGCAAAGCTTGTATATAAAATCATACTCGGTGTGAAAAATGTGAATGACTATACCTGCGGTTACCGTATTTATAAATACGGCATTATAAAAAAAGCAGACGAGGTATACGGGGAAGGATTTATAAAAACAAAGAATTTTTCGTGTATGATGGAGGCGCTTTATAAACTTGACAGGGTCGGTGCTGTTTTTGACGAAGTGCCGTTTGTGCTGAGATACGATATGAAAAAGGGCGCAAGCAAAATAAAAATAATACGTACCGCTTCGGACAGCCTGTATCTGGCGGTCAAACTGCGGTTAACACTGAAAAAGTATAGGGAGAATGAAAATGGAAAAGAATAAAAAACAGATCCCGCGCCATATAAGCGTATGCCTTTTGGCAGTGATCATAATTTTGCAACTTTTGTCGGGGGCAGGACATTTTTCTTATAAAAATAAATTTATCCAGGATGAATATTTTACATACGGCATAGCAAACAGCTATTACAGACCTTTTTTGATAGGCAACAGTCTTGATTCGAAAGAATGGAATAATTTTAACAAGATGATGCACGGGTCGGATTTTAAATATTATATTTGCACAAATAAGGATACGGCTTTCAGGTATGATTCCGTGTTGAGCAATTCGGCAAAGGATACGACACCGCCGGTATATTATCTTTTGCTGCATACTATATCTTCGTTGTTTCCGGAACAGTTTTCGTGGTGGTGGGGATTTTCGATAAACTGCGTGGCGTTTGTCATTGAACAGATATTTCTGTATCTGATATTTCGGGAAATAAGCGGGTCGAAACCGCTTAGCTTGATGATATGCGCATTCTGGGGCTTTTGCCTGGGCGGTATATTTCATATTGTATTTATAAGGATGTATACGCTGCTGAACGCATTTTTGATGATGTATGTTTTTTTTATGATACGTTATATCAAAAGCGAGCGTACAGTGTATCTTCCGCTTTTGACGGTAATCACGTTTTTGGGATTTATGACGCATTATCTGTTTGCCTGTTTTGCTTTTTTCTTTACAGGTCTGAATTGCCTTATATTATTGTTAAAAAAACGTTTTAAAATCATGTTTTTGAGTGGGTTTTCGGTGCTGCTGGCAATATTGGCGGCTTTTGTGATATTTCCGTCCTCGTTTGATAATGTTTTTCACAACACGCTGCCTTATGATTTGCGTTCACAAGGATTTTTGTATAGGCTGCATCTGTTTTTTATGAATATATTGGCCGATCTTACGGGGATAAAGATGCCTAAGGAATCAAATTTGACGGTCATTATTGCGGTATTGATGCCGGTGCTGTTTGCGTTGATCATTGCTACGGTTTCTGTTGTGTTCAGAAACGAGGGGTATACAAAACGCTTCTTTGTTTCGACCGCAAACAGGATAAAGCGTTATTTTTCGGGCAAGGATCAGAGCTTATTTTGTATTTTTACGGCTTCGCTTATGTATTTTTTGTATATGACAAAGAATACATCATATAAAACGGTCGGTGACAGTATCGACAGGTATTTTTTTATTATCATGCCGTTTATGGTGGGTGTGGTCTTATATATACTTTACCGATTGGGAAAAAGTGTAAAACGGAATAAGGTTTTATGCGCTATTTACGCTGTTGTTGTCTGTACGGGTGTATGCGCATCATGCATTTATTCGTGTATGGGTACACGTATAAATATGTATGTTACACACGAAGAAGGAAATGATATAGGCAGGCAGCTTGCAGGAAAAGATGTTATTGTGGTAGGCTCGGATATACGTCTTATGGTGAACTATTGTTTAATGCTTGAAAATGCCGACGTGGTATTCTATACCTTGCGGGATTATAAGCAATATAAGAGTAAAAAAAATTCTGACATATACCGTAAGTTTATGGATGACGAGGATAGTTTTTGGGTGATCATTGATGAAGCGGAGGCAGAAGGAAGCAGTGAGGGCGCTGACAGTGTATTAAAATACTTTATTGATATGTCGGACTGTCAGACCGTTTATTGTCGCTCGGAGGCAATGATTGCAGATCATCATATAGTGCTTTATGAATTTGAAGAACCGAATCACAAGATGATCAACAGTGAGGCCGCAACAAATTAGTTTTGATTTTGAGGAATATCGGTCATGAGTATGCGCAGTATGAATATCCGATTTCAAGATAAGAATTATAATAACAAAAACCCCGATGACATATAACATCGGGGCTTTTGTTTATAACGGAGAGTGTGGGATTTGAACCCACGTGCCGGCTATTAACCGACAACTCGATTTCGAGTCGAGCTCGTTATGACCACTTCGATAACTCTCCGCAATGCATACGATACAATGACCGCTTATTAATAATATCACATAAATTTAATAAAGTCAACAATAAAATACTTGAAACACATAATAAAATGTGATAAAATTATAAATCATAACAATGGGAAAATATGTATCATTGACACAGAAAAACAGGTAACGTGATATGAATATAGTGTTGCATCAGCCGGAAATACCGCAAAATACAGGCAATATAGGCAGGACATGCGTCGCCACAGGCAGCGCTTTGCATCTCATAAGGCCGCTTGGCTTCAGCGTGGACGACAGAGCATTAAAACGTGCCGGTCTGGATTATTGGCAAGATCTTGGGGTATACTATTATGACAGCTTTGAAGATTTTATTCGGCAAAACCCGAATGCACGCATTATAATGGCGACCACAAAGGCAAGAAAGACTTATTGTGAAATGTCGTATAAGGCGGATGATTTTATAATGTTCGGCAGCGAGGGCAGCGGGATACCCGAAGAAATACTTCTTAAATATAAAGAAAATTGTGTGCGCATACCCATGATAGGGGAATACAGGAGCCTTAATCTTTCAAACTCGGTCGCCATAGTGCTGTATGAGGCATTGAGGCAGCAGGGGTTTGAAAATTTTAATCTGAAAGGCGAACTGCACAGGCACAGTTGGGACGAGGTCTGACATGGAAGAAACGATTTATGTTATTATGCTTAAAAACAGCAAAACCGGTTTTTTGGAGAAGGAGCTTTCGAGCATAACTCTTTCCGAAAATGACGAATACATGGTAAATCTGTTTGTTACGGAAAACGACGGAAAAAGGGCTTTGAATCTGCGGCTTTCGACGGGGCGTGATGTTGAGGATTGGGAGTATGACGCAATATACGATTACTACGACCCCACGGCGTTGGAGGAAACGGGCGCCGAGGTCACGGAAATGACCGACGATTACGATCCCGTATGGCTTGTGACTTTGCCCTATGATGAGGGAAATGCGCAGGCGACCGTTGAGAATGTGCTGAAGCTGCACAGCGCAGAGCTTAAAGATGTTTTTGAAACGATTGCCGATAAACGGTCGGAATATTCGGATACCGACTGAAACGGGGGAAAATAAAATGGATAATAAAGAAAAGAAAAAAGGCGCGGGCGTACAGACGGCGCTTGTGGTCATCGGCTGTATAGCAGCCGCTGTTGTTGTAGGCTGTATAATTTACAGCGGCATCTCAAACAAAGGCGGCGGCAGCGAGTTCGTTCCCGAAGAACAGGGAACAGAGATAACAACAAACGAAGAAACGGAGGGAACCGAGACCGTTACGGAAGAACCCGTTACCGAGGAGATAATTGTCGGGTTGAGCGATACGGTGCTTACGGATGATATGAAAGCGGAACTTGAAAATATCAACGAAAAAATACTTAATTATATTTCTTCAAACAGCAAAAAAACAAGTTTTATCACGGAATACGGCTTTTTGTATGACGATACGGCAAAAAATAACGTTACCGTAAAAGACCTTGTTAAAAACGGGTATGTAGATGCGAGCGAAGATATTGTCGAATATACGGATATAATCTATGTTTGCGCAAGCGATGTCGCAAAATATGCCGAAAATATAGATGCAAACGACACTAAATTGCAGGTCTTTACGGCATATAACAGCAAAGACGGATATTTTGTTTCAAACGATTTTTACAGCGAAGGCGCTATGCTTGAAAAAAGCGAGTATGAAGAGCTGATTTTAAGTTACAGCTTTGCCCATGGCGAGGTGCATACGCCCAAACGCGGCGAGTCCGAATTTGAAAATATCATGTCTGCAATAGGTTTCGGCGAAGATTTTGATGTAAAACATCTTGCCTGTGACAACAATTATGCCTGCGCCGTATTGGGCAGTCTGAGCGATACACGCATTGTGAAAGAATATGTGTTGACAAAGCAGGACGGTCAGTGGAAAGTAGCCATAGATAAACTGGAAGAAAGCGAAGATCCGCGCAAAGAAGTTAATATGAAATTCCCCAAAATGGAATTGGGGCTTTTGCCTAAGTATGTTATCGCCCAACACGGCGAGCTGCAAAACGGTTTCAGCAAGTATGAAACGGCGCTTGTGCAGCTTGGTATGGTCAAGAAAGACGAGCTGCCCGCAACGTATGATTGCGGCGCAGACGGTTTCACTTATATGGAGTTTGGCGATACAAAGCTCCTGGGCAGGGTGAATGACGAGCATAAAATGGAGTTCGTCCCCGTTGATTCAACAGAGGAGGCAATAGCCAATATGTTGGCTTATAATGACGATCCGCCTGTTTATATCATAAATTTCCATAATTGAAATAAATTTATAAAGGAGTAATGCAAAATGAAAGAAGAACGTATGCTTATTTTGAATATGCTGAATGACGGCAAAATAACCGCCGACGAGGCTGTTGCCCTGCTCAATGCCATAACGGCGACGGAAACGGGCGGCAAGATAGATAATTTTGCCCACGGTGTAAAGGCAAAGGCGGTCGGTTTTGCCGAAAAAGCCGAACCCAAGGTAAAGAAAGCTGCCGCAGGCATAAAGAACAAATCTGCGGAAGTCATCGGCAATATCAAAGACAAGCTGAAGGAAAAGAAGGCTGTCGAAGAGGAATGTATTGAAGTTGAGATAGAAGAAACAGAGGAAACAGAGGAGTAAATCATGTCGGAAGAAGAAAAGATAAACGAGGAAAGCGTTTCGGAGGAAAGCGTTTCGGAGGAAAGCGTTTCGGAGGAAAGCGAACCCCAAGACCTCCGAAAAGCTGTCGTAAAAGAAATTATCAGTTGGGTCGAAACAATAGTTTTTGCGGTCTTGTTTGCGTTTGTAATAACCACATTCATTATAGTTAATGCAAAAGTGCCGTCGGCATCTATGGAAAACACGGTCATGACGGGCGACAGGCTTATAGCTAACCGTCTGAGTTATCTGTTTGACAAACCCGAGCGGTATGATATTGTTGTGTTCAGATTTCCCGATGATGAAAGCAAGCTGTATATAAAGCGTATTATCGGTCTGCCCGGCGAAACGGTGAACATAAGAAACGGGCTTGTGTATATAGACGACAGCACAGAGCCGCTCAGGACCGATTTTCAAGCCGAAGAAATGATAACGCCCGACGCAACATATGTTGTTCCCGACGGCTGCTATTTTATGCTCGGGGATAACCGAAATTGTTCGCTTGATTCGCGGGCATGGGAGAATAAGTACGTTGCCGAAAACAAGATATTGGGTAAGGCGGTTTTCCGGTATTATCCTTTAAATGCGATCGGTGTTGTAGAATAACAAAAAGAAAGGAAGATACAAATGAAAATAACAAAAGATATGATAATTGCCGATATTATAGCTGTTAATCCTAATCTTGCGGGGGTGCTTATGGCTTGCGGTATGCATTGTATAGGCTGTCCGTCGGCTCAGGGGGAATCTCTTGACGAAGCGTGCTTTGTACACGGAATGGATACCGACGATGTTGTAAAAACTTTGAATGATTATCTTGAAAAAAATTGACAAGACAGGCTGCCGCAAGCGATGTTTGCGGCAGTTTTGATTTTATTGAATGGGGCGCTGCCCCAAACCTGTCGGCAACGGCGATCATGAGCTTGTCAATATCGGTTTTGATTTTATTGAATGGGGCGCTGCCCCAAACCCCACAAGCCTTTTGAAAAAGGCTTGTGCGAAAACTTTAAAGTGGGACTGCCCAAACAATATTTTATTATAGGCAAACCCCGCAAAAGATTTCCGTTTCGTCCCGCTTTTTACTAAGCGAAAAATTACTTTTCGTTTACAAATAGTAAAATTTTTTGCTTAGCCTTCAGAAAAAAGCGGGCGGGGTATGGGGCAACGCCCCATTTAGATAAATAAAAAAACAGCCTTACGAAGAAACATTTGCGTGTTTGCCGTAAAGACGGTCACTTATAGCGGATATTTAAAATGACAAAAACGAAGTTTTTGTCGAAAGTTTAGGGTCAAGCCCTTTTCAAAGGGCTTGCGGGGTTCGGGGCAGAGCCCCGGTTAGATAAACAAATTCCCCGATCATATATTAAATCAAATACTTGAATATACCGCAGAACTATGTTATACTGATTTAAATATCATTAATAAAAGAGAGGTAGAAATATGGACGAGTCAAGAAAAACAATGTCTGCCGGCACGGTGATTTTTGAAAATGAGGACACAAAGGTCACGGCAACGGCTGTCAGTCAATCCGATAACGGCGGTTATACAATTAATTTGCATTGCAAGGGCGTTATACCCTATGGCTATTGGGTAAGATCGGCGGCAGTGGACGGCACAATGTGCGAGCCTTACAATAATTTTCTCAAGCCGACCGAAGAAGGCGATATGGAGTTGCTTGTAATGGTGGTTTACGGCACGGGACAAAGTTTGCAGGACGGCAAAGGCGGTTACACTATCCCCAAACTGGAGGAAATAAACGAAATAGCGCTTGAAATCGTGGTATTGGAAGATGACGGAAGTTACGGCGATGTGGACGAGCCAAACGATATAATGGCAAACGGCCACGGCATAGCCGCCAAATCAAAGGGCGCAATATATCCAAACGGCGGCGAAAAACAGGCGGAATATACCGCAGGCGGCGTAAGAGCGGTACTTTTTGACAACGAGCAGTTTGTGGTATTTTTAAAGGATATTATGGACAGCGAAAGGATCGCTTATCCAAACTCTGAAGAATACAGGCAAGAACTGAAAACACGCAAAGTGGTTCTTTCTTTTATAAACAAAACACAGAACGAGATGTATTTTGCCACACACAGTTGTTATATAAACGACGAGCCCGAAGAGGTCAATCACATAGGTTCAAGGGTACTTAGCGGTATGTCCGCAATAGACGCCCTGCAATATATAAGACCGAAAGACGAGTTTAATAACGAGATAAAGAAAATAAGATTTGCAATAGCCGTACAAATGGCTACACAGGACGGACCTCAATTGATAATGAACAATGCGGTAGAGATCAAAATGTGATAAACGGGGGTGCTGCAAACACCCCCGTGATCATCGGCAAAGATTCACGCCGATAATGCCGCCGACAGCACCGCTCAGCACGGAAACGGCAAGGGTGATAAGTGTTTTTAAGCCTATCGAAATATCGGGTACGACAATATAGCCGACAAACAGCATAAGCCCCGTGTAGATAATACCTACGGTCATACCGTTTATCATACCGCGGCGCCCCGTTCTTGCGGCGGCTGATATACTGCCCGCAAGCACCGATAAAAGGCTTGTTATGTATACCGCTATATCTGCGCCTTTGTCGGTAATATTCACACCCAAGGTCATTGCCGCGGCACAGCCGATAAACACGATCGCCGTTATTGCTACGGCAATGACAAAACCGCCGAAAATCGACGCAGCGGGCGCTCTTTTCTTTTCGGTATCCTTCTTCAAAAGAACACCTCCTTTAAGATCAGGTCTTGTTTTAATATTTTATTGTCCCGAAACTTATTTTATGAATAAAGGAGTAGATATTATGAGGATAGTGGATTTTCACACACATTCGACAGCTTCGGACGGCAGCTTTACGCCGACAGAACTTATGAAATACGCTGCCGAAAAGGGTCTTGACGCAATAGCGCTGACCGACCACGACACGCTTTCGGGTCTGCCCGAGGCAAGAGCGGCAGCCGAAAGAACGGGTGTGCGCCTTATATCGGGCGCAGAATTTTCTACAACGTATGAAAATATATCTCTGCACATAGTAGGACTTTTTTTGCCGGAGGATTCTCCCGAAATATTGTCAAAGCTTGAATATATGCAGAAAAAACGAATCGAACGAAACAAGAAAATGTTGGAAAATCTGCAAAAAGAAGGTGTGGAGATCACCTTTGAAGAACTGCGCGAAAGATTTCCCGACAGCAGCATAACATCAAGGGCGCATATAGCCCGTATTATGAAAGAAAAGGGCTATGTCGGCAGCAATACGGAGGCTTTTGAACGTTATCTCGGCGACCGCTGCAAATCGTATGTAAAAAAAGAGAGCCTCAACCCCGAAGAAACAATTGCGCTTATCAAAAATGCAGGCGGTGTTTCGGTGTGGGCGCATCCTCTGCATTGCAAATTAAGCAAAGAGAATACGGCAAAAACAGCCGCCTATCTTAAAAATGTCGGTCTTGATGCAATAGAGGCGTATTACCCGACCTATACATCGGCAGATACAAGGTTTATGCTGGGGCTTGCCGAAAGTATCGGGCTTGCTTTGTCGGGCGGCAGCGATTTTCACGGCAGCAACGAACCCAAACTTGAGCTTGGAACGGGGTACGGCGATCTCCGTGTTCCGTATGAGGTCTTGGAAAAACTGGAAGAATTGAGAGGAGAGATGATATGTCGGGAGGAAAAAACAATATCAAGCTGATCTCGCAGAATAAAAAGGCGTACCACGATTATTTTATACTTGAAACTTTTCAGGCGGGCATAGCCCTGACCGGTACCGAAGTAAAAAGTGTAAGAATGGGTCGCTGCAATCTGAAAGACAGCTTTATCAAAATAGAAAATGGGTCGGCGTTCATAAAAAATATGCATATCAGCCCTTACGAACAGGGTAATATTTTTAACCATGATCCGCTTGCGGACAGACGGCTTCTGCTGCATAAATATGAGATAAATAAACTTATAGGCGCAGTTACCGTGGACGGCAACACCATAGTACCGCTCAAAATTTATTTGCAGGGCAGTTTGGTCAAAGTAGATATAGCTGTCGCAAAGGGTAAAAAACTTTACGATAAACGTCAGGATATTGCCAAAAAAGACCAACAGCGCGAGGCTGCACAGGTGTTTAAGGAAAGATTGAAATTATAATGCAAACAGAGGAACTATCATGAAATCATTGGATATTTACACGGACGGCGCCTGCTCCGGCAACCCCGGTCCCGGCGGATACGGGGTCGTAATGCTCTACAAAGGCATGAGAAAGGAGCTTTCCGCCGGTTATAAAAAAACAACGAACAACCGCATGGAGGTGCTTGCGGTAATAAAGGGGCTGGAGGCTTTGAAAGAGCCTTGTCAGGTCACACTTTACAGCGACAGCAAATATGTTGTCGATGCTGTTACAAAACGCTGGGTGCATAAATGGAAAGCCAACAACTGGATAAAGGCGGATAAGAAAAAGGCACTCAATATCGACCTTTGGGAGAGATTGTTAGAGCTGCTTGACAAACACAGGGTGGTTTTTGTCTGGGTGAAAGGTCATGCGGACAATGTTGAAAACGAGCGCTGCGACCGGCTTGCAAGGCAGGCAATAGCGGGCGGCTCTCTGCTTGACGACGCAGGCTTCGACTGATCTGCCTTTATTTGTGCAACTTTCCGAAAAAATTTTAATTTTTCTTCGCCGAAAAAAATACACATACGCAAATAAACAGTTGTTTTAAATAAGACAACAAATAAAATGTAAAAGAATTTTTTGACAAAAGCCTCATTTTATGCTTATTTTAAAGCATTTTTCAAAACAGGGGCTTTTGTTGTTTTTTAACATCACTATCAAAAAAATTGCACTGATGTTTTGTGTATTGTATTTAAAAAATAATAATTTTGTAACAGTTTTCTATTGATTTTTTTTTAAACATTTTGTATAATATAATAGACTATAAAAAGTGGGATTTGATGTCTGTGTTAGATACGGGCATCGGTGATCGTTAACGATCGGGGGATCCCACATTGTATTGAAAAATACAAACTTATAGAAAATACAAAAAGAAGGAGGAAAAATATGAAAAGACGTAGAATGATGGCTATGGCCATGGCTGTATCCATGCTTTCAACATCTGTTTCATTCAACACCTACGCTGACGAAGCGGCTGCCGACACGACAGCTGTTGACGAAAGCGCGGCTGATGAAGTCGGTTCCGGTGCTGCCGTATCAACGGATACGAGTGTTGCCGAAGATAACGTGGATGAAGAAGCAGATGAAACGGTAGTCGGCGCTTACGGCAAAGAAGGCTACATCGGCGGTCTTAAAACGAACATTGACAATCAAGGCGAGTGGAAAGCAGCCGTATTTGGCGATGCCGGCGGTCAGCCCAAGGTTGGCGGCAATGAATGGCGCAGTGATGCTGTCGACGAAAACGGCGAACAATTACCTTATTACGTTGCCGAGGAAGAAGAAAACGGCGATGTACATCTGCGTATGGGTCTGTTCAATGCCGACGGTTCTGTGCTTGAAGCAACAGGTAAAATTTCAAGTACGTCCGATGGTATTGTCTACTACTATAAGGAAGTTGCTCCCGACGATAACTTTGTGTTATCAGCCGATGTTAAGGTAAACGACCTTGACAACACCAACAATCAGGTGTCTTTCGGCGCTATGGTCCGCGATTACGTGGACGCAATGGAAGATGTTTCCGTTTATGACCATTATTTAGAGCTTCAGGAGCAGAGAGCAGCGATTGTTGCTCAGGCTAATGCAACACAGGATGCTGCTTTGAAAGCCGAGCTCCAGGAACAGGCAAGAGCGCTCAACACAGAGGCAAATGCTTTGTTCAAATACGGCGGCACAAACGAGAACCATCATTTTGTGGCAGCCGGTCCGTTGTTTATGAACAACTTCGGCAGCTCCAACAACTCAACAATAAAGGCGTTCTATCGTACAGATGACGGTGATCTTTCATCAAACGATCAAAACGGTGCCGTATACAATCCGGCGCTTAAATACAATGCCGAGGCTAAGCCCGCAGCAGGCGATGTTTACAAGGTAGTTATCAAAAAACAGGGCGATGTTTACAGCGCACAGTTCGGCGATGACAAGCCCGTTACCATCGATGCCGTACAGCTTGGCGCAGACGGCAAAATGTATGTCGGTTTCTTTGTCAGCAGAAGTGCGGATGTAACTTTCAGCAACACTAACTATACCGAAACCAAGGACGTTGAAAGCCTTGAGATCGAATCACTCCCCGATGTAACAAGCTACATCGCAGGAGATGCGGCTGTTTTTGACGCAACAGGTCTTAAAGTAAAGGCTAAATACACCGACGGAACGGAAGAAACACTTGACGATTCGGCTGTTGTATGCTCAAATGTCGATCTTACAACATCCGGCACAAAGACCGTTACCGTTTACTACGGCGGTCAGACGGCTACTTTTGAAGTTAACGCTATGTTTAACACCGTTGTCGATATGACAATGGATTACAAACCTTTTGCTACCGAATTTCTTGTAGGCAGCAAGTTCAATACCGTTGGTCTTGAAATAACTGCCACATATTCGGACGGCTCGAGTGAAACACTCAGCCCCAATCAGTATGAGCTCCTTATTGACGATACCCCCGTCGGTACGGACAATTACTACTTTACAGCCGATCAGGTCGGCAAACACACGGTAAAAGCTGCTTATCTGTCAACAGATACAGTTGATGCCGACGGCAAGTACGTTGAATATGACATCAACGTAACGGCTGCCGAGCTTTCGGGTCTTGAAGTAAAAGAAACTCCCGTTAAAGGTACGGAGCTTGAACCTTTCGACCTGAACGAAACTTTCGATCCTGCCGGTCTTATAGTTGTTGCAAACTATAATGTAAACGGTCAGAACCAACAGAAAGTGCTTGACGAAAACGAATATACCGTAACGGGTTATGACGGTGTAAACGAGGATGGAACGGGTTACTTTGCCAAAGAGGGCGACTACACAATGACCGTTACCCTCAAAAACGATCCTTCAAAGACCGTTAACTTTACGGTAAAAGTTGTTGCAAAACGCCCCATACAGGCGACTATAATAACTTACCCAAGACAGACATACTTTGTAGGCGAAAACTTTGATACAAAGGGATTGAGCGTTGGTATCGCATACAGCAATGGCGTTATCCTTCCTATCGAAGACACAGACTTTACAATGAGTGTCGATACATCGGGCTTTGACAGCAGCCAGCCCAACACGGCAGACAATCTGTCAAATGTAAAAGTCGTTGTTGATATAAACGGTACGGAGTCTTCCGTTACTCTCCCGATAAGGATAGTTGAGCATGAGGACAGGATCTGGAAAGCAACGCTTCTTGGCGCATCTTCGCTTGGTGTTGCGGCATCGGACGAGTCTTCAAACATCACCGTTTATGACGAAAACAACAATCAGTCACTCTATTACACGGGTGACAGCGGCAACCTTGTTTATGAGCAGCCGGTTGGCAATATGTCCGACGGTAAAATGACTAACGTATCAAAAGTACGTGTTCGTTCATGGGGCGGCGCAGGTAAATACGCTACCGACCACGACGGTATCGCTTACTATTATACGCGTGTAAATGCAAAGAACAATTACACACTTTCGGCAGATATAACTGTCAACAACTATATCCGCGATCCTCAGGATCCTACGGATGCAGCCGAGATCGCAAAGAAAAAGACCGAGATGCAGGCTGTTTATGACCAGTACAGCA
>CANRCU010000027.1 GCA_947629215.1 uncultured Clostridia bacterium | reverse complement strand
AGGACACGGCGCTCACGACAACGGGGCATCGGGCAACGGTCTTATCGAAAAAGACCTTACACTTGATATACTGTTAAAAACACGCGATCTTTTTGAAAAAGACGGCGAAATAAAAGTTTATTGCACACGTATTGACGATACCTTCCGCACACTTGAAGAACGACAGGAAATGTCAAACGAACTTGCAGATGCCTTTGTTTCAATACACATCAACTCGGCTGATTCTTCTTCCGCAAACGGCACAGAAACCTATTGTCTTTATCCGAACGATACGGGCAGCGGGCTTACAAGCTATATGCTTGCAGAAAAAATGCTGAATAACATAATCGGCAGCCTCGGCACAAAGAACCGCAGTGTAAAAAGTAATACTTATGTTGTTTTAAAGGGTTCTAAACCGTCCACACTTATTGAGATAGGCTTTATCAGCAACTATAACGATGCACAGACCATGGCATCGGCAGAAAACCGCCAGAAAATAGCTCAGTGCATATTTAACGGCATTAAAGATTTGTTTAACGAATACCCGCCGGTAAGATAACAACAAAAAGAGTAAATATGTTATTATAGGAACAAGCAAGTAAAAACCGCATAGAATTGTGGGTTTTGACTTGAATTGTTCCTATTTTTGATGTTTAAAAATCAAATATAACACACTTTGTTTTAGATATGCCATATGATTATTGATGTTTTTTAGTGCAAAAATAACTGTCAATATTAAACGTAGTTTCAAAATGGATGTTTAACTGACTTCAGATGAACCGGGATCGTTTTATATCAGTCAATATTCATAACAAAAAAAGAAAACAATTCCACCTGTGTGTCAAATATATATTTGGGTCTTTTAAATTATAAGAAATTTGATATATTAATTATTGTTGAACATAAGTTTCACCTATCAAAATGTTTTTTGGCTTAATATTATTTTGACATCAATCGTGAAACTTTTGTTTTTTTCAAAAAAAAAATTTGGTGTAGTTTTCTGTAACCACACCAAATTTTATAGAACCTTTTTTATAAACTTTTATTACTTTTGCCCCGACACTTTGAATTGTCCCACAAAAGTAAATGTTGCTTCCGCGTTAATCGGTTAAATTCAAGTTGAAACTCAACACCTTATTTGTTATAATTAACTTAACAACTACTCTATCGGAGGTAATTATGGAATTTTTATTTGTTGCGCTTGGCGGTGCGTTAGGTTCGATGTGCAGATATGCGATAAGTCTTTTGTCGGTAAAAACAAGTTTCCCGATATTAACATTTATAACAAATATAGCAGGCGCAATACTCATAGGCTTTATTGTGGGCATTGTAAATAACAGCGAGGTATCACCAAACACGGTCTTATTCTGGAAAACCGGCGTATGTGGTGGATTTACAACTTTTTCAACCTTTTCGCTTGAAACATTTTTATTGTTTGAGAACAAGGCTTATCTTTTGGGCATGATATATATGTTCCTGAGTGTCATATGCTGCCTTATCGGTGTTTTTTGCGGTAAAAAATTATCAATGCTGATACGGTGAAAGTTTTTTGCGTGACCCCATTTTCATATATTTATACTTTGTCCGATAAACGCCTTTATGTCGGGCACGAGTTTTATTCCTGCCCGACACAAAAGTAAATATCTGCCTTATTCGGTTCAGATAAGTCCGAATTTTATTTATTTTTTAATTTAAGACCGTCTTTAAATGCCTCGCCTACTCTTTCGGTCACTTTATAATATCCGTGTGTATATGGGTCAAAAGCAATGGCATTTACAAGCGATATATCGACCTTGCCATTTATCATTACGCTTTCGTCCACCGTAACGTTTGTGACTTTGCCTATTACGCCGCAGCCGTATTTTCCGTCCTGATATTCTATAAATTCACATTCAAGACATATCGGAAATTCGTTTATAACAGGCGCATCGACGGTTTCGGCTTTGCTTGCGGTAAGACCGCTGCGAGAGAATTTATCTGTGGTATCATTGCCCGATTCTATACCAAAAAAATCTGCCTGTACCATATGCGCGGCATCTGCAATGCTTACGGTAAAAGCTCCCCTTGCTTTTATATTTTTAACTGTTTTGTGGCTTTCGGTAAGATTTAGGACCACATTGCCTCTCTCCTGCATTGTTCCCCAAGCGGCATTCATTACGTTAACACTGCCGTCCTCGTTATATGTTGCCACCATAAGAACGGGCATGGGGAATATACCCTCGGTCATATTAAGTTTTGTTCTCATAAAAAATTACCTCTTTTCATTAATTGATTGACAGGAATAAATATCCTATGTATAATTATATCAGTTTTTACATTTTATTCAAGTACCGCTTTAAGAAATAAAATAATAAATTTTGCGTCGGAGGTCAATAAATGGAATTTTTTGTAAATGAAAACAAACGGAAAATATCCGGCAATACGGAGTATTTTGAATTTCAAAAAGGTCAATATCATGATAAATGCTGGCTGCCCGACTCTATAAGTATCAGTGCCGCGCTGTGGGATAAATATAATTTGTCCGACTTGATTGGTAGTGTTGTCAAAAATTTTGATTATTACGGCATAACAACAGTCACCAAAGAACAATGGGCTGAAATCGTTAAAATAAGTCAAGAAAGTTGGACTATTCAAAATAAAATAATAGCGGAAGCCCTGCCATGGGTAAATGAATGCTTTAAAGAATATGACGTATTCACAATTTTAGGATTGTAGCAGGTAGCCTTAAAAATATTTAAGTATTTTTAGGGTTTATAATTTAAGTGTAAAGGGCAAATAAAAAATATTCGCAATCAGTGAGCTGTATACCGATAATAGGCGGAAGTCATATTTATAACCAACTATACAAATAAGCAAAAAACAGCTCTGACTTCATGCCTACCGATACTCATTCCGCAAAAATATAATATTATAAAAAAGGCTTTTTGTTAAAACCACACATTCAGCAAAAAGCTTTTTTAATTATAAATCTTATCAAAGAGTTATAAAAACCCCTGTCCCAAATTCAGGACAGGGGCAAAAATCAAATCTTAATGTCTAAAGGTTTGAATTTATTATTTGTTTGCAAGTGCCTTATAGCCCTCGAGTCTTCTCTTAGCATCTTCGGCACACTTATCAAAGAGTTCCTCTGCAACTTCGGGGAATGCCTTTGCAAGGGAAGCATAACGAACTTCGCCTTTGATAAATTCCTTAAAGTCAGCTGTAGGTTCTTTGGAATCAAGAGTAAATACTTCACCCTCGGGGTTATATCTGTAAAGCTGCCAGTAACCGCAGTCAACAGCTTTCTTAGCCTCTGTATGGAAGTTTGTTCTCAAACCATGGTTGATACACGGAGCGTAAGCGATTATAAGCGAAGGACCATTGTAAGCCTCAGCCTCTTTAAGTGCTTTCATCAACTGTGCTTTATCAGCGCCCATACATACCTGTGCAACATATACATAACCATAGCTCTTAGCTATCATACCAAGGTCTTTCTTGCGTACTCTCTTACCTGCTGCGGCAAATTTAGCAATAGCAGCGGTAGGAGTTGCTTTTGAAGCCTGTCCGCCTGTGTTGGAGTAAACCTCTGTATCGAATACGAATACGTTAACATCTTCACCCGATGCAAGAACGTGGTCAACACCGCCGAAACCTATATCATAAGCCCAACCGTCACCACCGAAGATCCACTGGCTCTTCTTAACGAGCATATCCTTATGATCAAGTATGTACTTGCGGTTTTCGCATCCGCAGTCAGCCTTTTCAAGCTCTTCAACAAGTTTTGCGGAAGTAGCCTTAGACTCTTCGCCCTTGTTCATTGTATCAAGCCATGCTTTGGCAGCTGCCTTAACATCATCCGACTTGCCGTTTTCTGCAACCTGAGCAACAACTTCTGCAAGTTTTTCTCTCTGCTGCTTAACAGCCGTATACATACCTAAACCAAATTCAGCGTTATCCTCAAAGAGTGAATTACACCAAGCAGGACCCTGACCGTTGGCATTTGTTGTATAAGGTGTGGAAGGTGCGGAACCACCCCAGATAGACGAACAACCTGTTGCGTTTGCAATGTACATTCTGTCGCCGTAAAGCTGAGTGATAAGTCTTGCATAAGCTGTTTCTGCACAACCGCCGCATGAACCCGAGAACTCAAGATACGGAAGCTCGAACTGAGAACCTTTTACAGAATATTTATCTTCCGGATTTTCCTTGCGAGGAAGTTTAACTGCATAGTCCCAAGCCTCTGCCTGAGCAGATTCCTTGTCGATAGGAACAAGAGAAAGAGGAGCAACTTCGCCGTCTTTAAGGTTGGCAGCCTTAGGACAGCTTGCAATACAGTTGCCGCAGCCTGTACAATCCATTATATCAACCTGCATTACATATTTGTAAGCAGCTTCTTTGCCCTTGCCCTGAACAGTCTTCATAGATGCGGGAGCTGCCGCAGCTTCTTCGTCTGTCAGAAGGAAAGGTCTTATACAAGCGTGAGGACATACAAATGCACACTGGTTGCACTGTATACAAGTATCGGGGTTCCATGTAGGTACGTTTATAGCGATACCGCGTTTTTCATAAGCAGCCGTACCGTGTTCAAATGTACCGTCTTCAATACCCTTGAATGCGGAAACAGGAAGTGTATCACCCTTCTGAGCATTCATAACATCAACTATCTCTGTAATGAACTTAGGTCTGTCGCCTGTGTCCTTAGCTTCATCCTTAGCATTTGCCCAATCTGCGGGAACATCTACTTTGTGGAAGCCTTCAGCACCTGCATCAACAGCCGCATAGTTCATGTTAACAATCTTTTCGCCTTTTTTACCGTATGACTTAACGATAAATTCCTTCATATATTTAATAGCGTCATCCTTTGGAATGATCTCTGTGATCATAAAGAATGCAGACTGAAGAACCATGTTGAACTTGCTGCCAAGACCAAGCTCTGCACCGATCTTTACAGCGTTGATCGTATAGAAGTTTATGTTCTTCTTAGCAAGATCTCTCTTTACATTTGCAGGCAAATGAGTATTAAGCTCTTCATCCGACCAGATCGTATTAAGCAGGAAGCTACCGCCGTCTTTTAAGTTGGAGGTCATATCATACTTATTAAGATATGACTGCTGATGACAAGCAACAAAGTCAGCTGTATCTATAAGATAAGGCGAACGGATAGGCTTCTTACCGAATCTCAGGTGAGAATTGGTGATACCGCCGGATTTCTTTGAGTCATATGCAAAATATGCCTGAGCATACATATCGGTATGGTCGCCGATGATCTTGATGGAGTTTTTGTTTGCGCCGACAGTACCGTCCGAACCAAGACCCCAGAATAAGCAGTTCTTTGTTCCTTCGGGAGTAACGTCAACAACTTCGCCTCTTTTAAGTGAAAGATTTGTAACATCATCGTCGATAGCAAGTGTAAACGGATTCTTCGGAGCATCCGAATCAAGGTTTTTATAAACTGCGATAATATCGGCAGGTGTTGTATCCTTTGAACCAAGACCGAAACGTCCGCCAACGATAACAGGCTTTCTGTCCGAATTGAAGAATGCTGTACAAACATCAAGATACAGAGGTTCTGCAAGAGCGCCCGGCTCTTTTGTTCTGTCAAGAACAGCGATCTTCTTAGCGGTAGCGGGGATAGCCTCAAGCAGTTTTTCGGAAACAAACGGTCTGTAAAGATGAACATTTACCAAACCGACTTTTTCGCCCTTTGCTGCAAGATAATCAATAGTACCCATGATAGTATCACAGATAGAACCCATTGCAACGATAACTTTTTCTGCATCGGGAGCGCCGTAATAATTGAATAATTTGTAATCTCTGCCTGTCAGCTTACTGATCTCAGCCATATATTCTTCAACAACAGCCGGTGCTGCATCATAATACGGGTTGCAAGCCTCTCTTGCCTGGAAGAATATATCGGGGTTCTGAGCAGTACCGCGTGTGCAGGGATGCTCGGGGTTAAGAGCATGCTCTTTAAATTCTTTGATCTTGTCCCAATCTACAAGTTTCTTTAAGTCCTCATAATCAAGAACTTCGATTTTCTGGATTTCGTGAGAAGTACGGAAACCGTCAAAGAAATGAAGGAAAGGAACTTTAGCCTTTATTGTTGAAAGATGTGCAACGGCACCAAGATCCATAACTTCCTGAACACTTGATGAAGCAAGCATTGCAAAACCTGTTTGACGACAAGCCATAACGTCGGAGTGATCGCCGAAGATATTAAGTGCATGGCTGGCAACGCAGCGTGCGCTTACGTGAAGAACACAGGGAAGTAATTCACCCGCTATTTTATACATATTGGGGATCATAAGAAGAAGACCCTGAGAAGCAGTATAGGTAGTTGTTAAAGCACCTGCGGAAAGTGAGCCGTGAACAGTACCGGCAGCACCTGCCTCCGACTGCATTTCAACAACCTTGACGGTCTGATCGAAAATGTTTTTCTTACCCTTGGCAGCCCATTCGTCAACGTACTCTGCCATAGGGGAGGACGGTGTTATAGGATAGATACCGGCAACTTCCGTAAAAGCGTAGGATATTGTTGCGGCAGCCTGGTTACCGTCCATGGTTTGCATAACCTTTGACATTATTATTCCTCCTTGTCAAGATAAATTTGCGGTATAAAATCCGCATAATTAAGTAAATAATCGCCAAAATGTATATATGGGATTATTTCATGGTTTAATTATAACAAATTTTTTTAAAATAGTAAATAAGAAATTGAAAAATTTTTGAAAAAAATTTTATTATATTGTAAACGGATAGTAATATAGGTGAAATATTAACACTTACAGCGGCAATTTTTGTTTAACCGACACATAATGAATACGTAAACGATTTGACTTGAGCATTAATCAGAACATTCTTCATTCACTTTGGCATAAGCTGTTTGTCTACTTGACAATTCATAAGTTTTGAGCTATAATCACATTTATATGTAGGAATTTGTTTTTGGCAAATTACACATTCAATATATTTATAAAGGAGAGAGCAGCATGGCAGACGATAAAAAAATTGTTCTGACAATTGAAGGCTATAAAAAAGCACAGGAAGAACTTGAACATCTTAAAGTCGTCAGACGTAAGGAAGTAACTCAGAAGATAAAAGAAGCAAGAAGTCAGGGCGACCTTTCCGAAAACGCCGAATATGATGCAGCAAAAGAAGAACAAGCCGAAATCGAGGCAAGGATAGCTCAGCTTGACAATATGCTCAGGAATGCCGAAGTTATCACTGTTGATAAAATGAACAGCGATCATGTAAGCTTAGGCAACAAGGTTATCCTCTTTGATGAGGAATTTCAGGAAGAAGTTACCTACACTATCGTCGGTTCTGCCGAGGCAGATCCCGCAAAGGGAAAAATTTCCAACGAGTCTCCGCTTGGTATAGCGCTTATAGGTCATATTACAGGCGATATAGTCGATGTGGACGCCCCCGACGGTGTTATCAAATACAAGGTTCTCAATATAGAATGATATTACAGAATAAGGAGTATAAAAATGTCGGAAGAAACAAACATCAAGCAGCTTAACGAGCTGCTGCAAGGCAAGCGTGAAAAACTTGCCGAATTGCAGCAGCAGGGTATGGATCCGTTCAAAATTGTTAAAGCGGATGTCAGCCAACACAGCAAGGAGATAAAAGAAAATTTTGACAACTTTGAAGGGAAGACCGTTACCGCAGCCGGCAGAATGATGAGTAAACGTGTAATGGGCAAAGCAAGTTTCTGCGGTTTGCAGGACAGGGATGGCTCTATACAAATATATGTAACACGTGACGGCATAGGCGAAGAGGTCTACAATACACTTTTCAAGAAAAAATATGATGTCGGCGATATTATATGGGTCAAAGGTACGGTATTCAAGACCCAGAAAGAAGAAATTTCTATTAAGGTCAGCGAAATAAAGCTTTTGAGCAAGTGCCTTCAGGTGCTGCCCGAAAAATTCCACGGTCTTAAAGATCAGGATCTGCGCTATCGTCAGCGTTATGTTGATTTGTTTATGAACCCCGAAGTTAAAGATACCTTCATAAAAAGAAGCGCTGTTATCAAAACGATAAGGCATTATCTTGACGACCTTGATTTTCTTGAAGTTGAAACGCCTATGCTGCAAACCATTGCAGGCGGAGCGGCTGCAAGACCGTTTATAACGCATCACAACACGCTTGACCTTGATATGTATATGCGTATTGCGCTTGAATTGCCACTTAAAAGGCTTATTGTAGGCGGTCTTGAGAGAGTTTATGAAATTGGCAGAGTTTTCAGAAACGAAGGTATGGATATAAAACATAACCCGGAATTTACCCTTATGGAACTCTATCAGGCTTATACCGATTATCACGGTATGATGGATATAACCGAGGGCATTATAAAAGAGGTCGCCGACAAAGTAGCAGGCACAAGAGTTATAAACTATCAGGGTATAGAGCTTGACCTCGGCAAACCGTTTGAGCGCCTTTCAATGGTAGATGCCGTTAAGAAATATGCAGATGTCGATTTTGACGGTGTCGAAACGCTCGAACAGGCTCGTGCGCTTGCCGACAAACACGGTATCCATTACGAAAAACGCCACGGCAAAGGCGAAATACTTAACCTTTTCTTTGAGGAATATGTTGAAGATAAACTTATACAGCCTACCTTCATTATAGATCATCCGGTCGAGATCTCCCCGCTTACCAAAAGAAAGCCCGACAAACCCGACTATACGGAACGTTTTGAGCTTTTCATTGTGGGCAGAGAATTTGCAAACGCATACAGTGAGCTGAATGACCCTATAGACCAGCGTCAGCGTTTTGAACATCAGGCTGCTCTGCGCGCTCAGGGCGATGATGAAGCAGAACTAATCGACGAGGATTTTATGCTTGCCCTTGAGTATGGTATGCCCCCTACGGGAGGTATGGGAATGGGTATAGACCGCCTTGTTATGCTCTTTACGGATGCAAGCAGTATCAGAGATGTTCTTTTGTTCCCCACAATGAAACCGATTGACCGTTAGTGTAAAGTTATTAAAAGTATTTTTGTTTTAAAAAGGAAGGAATACGAAAATGTTTAAATTTGGAGGATCCGAGTTTAAGGTCGAAAATGCAGAACTGTATGCTGTATTTACAACATATGACGATGAGGAAGATACAGGGCTTGTATGGTGTATAGATATTGATATGGAAGAAGGAACTCTTGAAGAAGAAGAGGAAGAAACAGTCAGTCCCAATCTATACCACGAAAACGGTTTCCGTATAGATGATGTGCATTCCTGGAAAGAACTGGCAGGCGTTACTCTGGAATGGGAAGAGGAAGAAAACGACTACGGCGAATACGCAGGATATATCCATACATTTGACAATGAAGCAATAATCGAAGGCAAGATAGAATTTTTAAATAGAAACGGCAGCAAATATCTTGTAAGATGGTCCGGTATTACAGAATACGAAACTCCTTTTGAATTTGAAGGAGAACTTAATTTCACGGGTATATTTGCTGACAGTGCATCTGTTTCGGAGCTTGAAGAGTTAAAGTCGATAATGATGGAATTTATTGATATGGATGAGTTTGAGTGTGTGCCGGAAAGCGGTTATGATAAAGACAACGGAGAACACCACAGCAGATGGACATTCATACCAAAAAATGTAAAATAATAATGTGACTGTTTCAAACTAAACTTTTGCCAAAAATTTAATTTTCAGATAAAGGTTGCTTGCAAAATTTTTCTAAGTAACTTTGGTATCTTTAGCGTAAAATCCAAAGGATTTAAGCGATACCGCAACAAACGGAAATGCTCAAATAGATGCGCGGATATTACCTATATGCAAAAAAATCAATAATGCCTATAAACATTTTATACAAAAGGCAATAGAAAGTACGGTGAACAGCTATGGATACTAAGTTATTTACTATATTAAAATATTTATCGATCACCAATTTGTTGTGTTCGAGTTCTCTTTTTATAGAGCTTGTTTTTTATTGCGACTATATCCAAGATTTTGCCTTTTATAGACATTATTTTGGACATTTTAGAAATAATATCTATATTTTATTATATGCATAAGATAGGAATAATTATGGTCACTGCAGTTATAATTTTTGCGTTCCTAATAATAGTATATTTATGTAAAAATAAAGAACTGACTGCAAAAAGGTTGTTCGGTATTTTAGGCACTATGTTTTGCAATATTGCTGTACCATTTATGTGGCTAAAATTAATTGAATTTATGGCAGCAAGAATATAGACGGTTTTCTCTTATTTAATGTATGGAACTACAGCCAATGATGGTGTACCGGCAATTCCAACTATTAAAGCCGGTTATATATCTTTTGAAGAAAGTGTAAATAAAAACTTTAATGAATTTAATAGAAATTTGTATACTTTAGAATATTTACATAATGGCTCTTTGTCAAATAGTGTGGTTTTAACAATCATCACAAGTTTCACAAGTGGCGTAGGCATATCTACGCCACTTTTCTATGCTAATAAGCTCAAACATAATAAGTATTCTGTTTCTAAAATGATAAAATGAGCGATAACAAAAGGCTATTTTCTTTAACGCTTCGATTTTATGCCCTCGATCACTCCGTTGTTATAGCCGTATTTTACCATATTTACTATATATACGGAATATTTTTCGGCTGTCCCGATAGCTTGTTGTCATAAGAATTAATAAGCCTGTTTACGGTATTTTGACATAAATCGTGAAAATTTTTTCAAAAAAATTTGGTGTAGTTTACTGTAACCACACCAAATATTATAGAACCGATAATATAAGACCTCTGTTCCCGAATCATGAACAGAGGTCTTTTTTAGCTCATTTGCCGTCACTTTTTAATTTTTTCTATATATATTCTGTCCTTTTCGGTAAGCTCGGCGTTTTTCAGCAATTCAGGGCGTTTTTTCAGTGTCCTTTCAAGAGATTTTTCGTGCCGCCATTCGGCTATTTTTCCATGATGACCGCTCAGCAGTACTTCGGGAACTTCCCTGCCGTTAAATATCGGCGGTCTTGTATACTGCGGATATTCAAGCAGACCGTTTGAAAAGCTCTCGTCGATATGGCTTTCCTCTTTATTGAGCACACCGTCTATAAGCCTCGCCACTGAATCTATAACAGCCATTGCAGGCAATTCTCCGCCGGTCAGCACAAAATCGCCAATCGATATTTCTTCTGTAACTATTTCATCAATTATACGTTCGTCCACACCCTCATAATGCCCGCACAAAATAACAATATCCTCAAGCTTTGACAGTTTCTCAGCCATTTTCTGGTCATAGACCTTGCCTTGCGGCGACATATACAAAACGGGTGAGTCTTCGCTTAAATTATCTTTAATACTGCAATAGGCATCATATATCGGCTGGGGCTGCATCACCATGCCAACGCCGCCACCATACGGATAATCGTCAACATGCCTGTGTTTGTCTTTTGAAAAATCTCTTATATCCACGGGAATTATCTCTATAAGACCGTTATCCATACCGCGTTTTATTATACTGTGTGCCAGTCCGTCCCTTATCATTTCGGGGAACAAAGTTAAAACATAAAACCGCATTATACAAGCCCCTCCGGCAAGTTCACAGTCATGACCTTATTTGTTGTATCCACATTCAGTATACAGCCTTTTATTGCAGGTATAAGTATATCTTTCGCATTTTTTGGTCTTACAACATACACATCATTTGCGCCCGTAAAAATTATATCACGTATAATACCCAATTCTTCGCCTTTTTCTGTTATAACCCGCATATCGTACAGATCTCTTACATAATATTCGTCCTCTGCGCATGGTATCGCCAATTCTTCGGGAATCCTTACTTCCTTTGTTTTATATCGCTCCGCAGTTGTCATATCGTCAATGCCCTTTAGTTTTAGCAAGACAAACTGCTTGTGGTATCTTACACGCTCTATTGTATATTCAGCGCCGTCTATTAAAACTTTTTCAAGCAATTCAAAGCGTGTAATATCGTCGGTTGTGGGTATAACACGCATTTCACCGTGTACTCCCTGTGTATTTACTATCTTTCCGATAAGAAAAGTTTTTTCCATTTATTTACTCCTAAATATCAAAAGAAGGGACCAGCATCGGTCCCTTATATTTACATTATTTTAACAACTACTTTTTTATCCTCACGGATAGCAGCTGCTTTTACAACGGAACGGATAGCCTTTGCTATTCTTCCCTGCTTGCCGATAACCTTGCCTATGTCGCTTTCATCCACATTCAATTCAAGCACAATGCCTATCTCGTCTGTTTTTTCTTCTACAACAACTTTGTCGGGGTTATCTACCAGACTCTTAGCAATGACTTCAAGCAATTCTTTCATAATATTCCTCCTTGAAATAAGGAATCTAAGTATGAAAGCTGCTTATATATCAGCTTTCATACACAAAACCAAAGGATTATTTCTCGTATACGCCTGCTTTCTTTAATAAAGCCTTAGCTGTATCTGTCGGCTGAGCGCCGTTACCGAGCCACTTTCTTGCACCCTCAACATCAACTTTCAATGCGATAGGCTCTTTTGTGGGATCGTAATAACCCAACTCGTCGATCGACTTGCCGCCTCTGGGAGTTCTGGAATCTGCAACAACGATTCTATAAAAAGGTGCTTTTTTAGCGCCTAATCTTTTTAATCTGATTTTTACTGCCATTTTTATTTTCACCTCCTTAATAAATTTTTATAATCATAAGACATATATCTTACAAATTATCAAAATAACCATGCATTTTGCCCGAAACGGCAAACTTTGTTATCTGTC
Organism: uncultured Clostridia bacterium; assembly: GCA_947629215.1. GTDB lineage: Bacteria > Bacillota > Clostridia > Lachnospirales > CAG-274 > RGIG4310. Next base: position 2,043 of record CANRCU010000027.1, on the reverse strand, counting down.
AGAAAAACGGAAGACGCATTTTTCTTTTGCCTTTTGACATATCGCCAAACATCTTCATCATTTTTTTCATTTCATCAAACTGCTTTAACAGCTGGTTGACCTCTTGTATAGTTCTGCCGCTGCCTTTGGCTATACGTTTTTTACGCGAGCCATTCAATATATCGGGATTTTTGCGTTCCTCCTTAGTCATTGACTGTATGATCGCCTCAACGCCTTTTGTAGCACTGTCGTCAATATCCATATCGTCCATTTTCAGGCTGTTTGCGCCCGGTATCATCTTGATAAGGTCTTTCAGCGGCCCCATTTTCTTGACCTGATTTATCTGATTGAGAAAGTCCTCAAAATCAAAATCCTGTGAACGCATTTTCTGTTCAAGCTCTTTTGCGGCATTATCGTCATATACCTGCTGTGCTTTTTCTATGAGGCTCAACACATCGCCCATACCCAATATTCTTGACGCCATACGTTCGGGGTAAAACGGCTCAAGGTCTTCCATTTTTTCACCCATGCCGACGTATTTTATCGGTTTGCCCGTCACTGCGCACACAGAAAGTGCAGCGCCGCCTCTGGTATCGCCGTCAAGTTTTGTTACTATAACGCCGTCTATGCCAAGTTTGCTGTTAAAACTTTCAGCCACATTAACAGCGTCCTGACCCGTCATAGCATCAATTACAAGCAATATTTCCTGCGGTCTGACCTCATTTTTTATATTGACAAGCTCGTCCATAAGTTCTTCGTTTATATGCAGGCGACCTGCCGTATCTATAATAGCTATATCGTTACCGTTTGCTCCGGCATGTTCGATCCCTTTTTTCGCTATCTCAACAGGATCACCCTGCCCCATATCGAAAACGGGTATATTATATGTGCTGCCGACTACCTGCAATTGCTTTATAGCCGCAGGTCTGTAAACATCACAGGCAACAAGCAGCGGATGCTTGCCCTGTTTTCTGAGCTGCCCCGCAAGTTTGCCCGTTGTGGTCGTCTTACCTGCGCCTTGCAGACCCACCATCATATATATGGTAGGCGATTTTGACGAAAACGTCAGTTTGCTCTGCGAGCTGCCCATAAGAGCGACCAACTCATCATTAACTATCTTAACGACTTGCTGACCCGGGTTCAGCCCTTGCAGAACCTGTTCCCCGACAGCCTTTTCGGTAACATTTTTTATAAAATCCTTTACTATTTTAAAGTTTACATCGGCTTCAAGCAATGCGAGCTTGACCTCGCGCATTGCGGTTTTTACATCGCTTTCGGTCAGTTTGCCCTTGCCTTTTAACCTGTTAAAAACATCCTGGAGTTTTGAGGATAGATTTTCAAAAGCCATAATTATCTCCTTTACAAAATCCGTTACGGCACATTTCGGTTTTAATCCAATATTTCCGGCAGCGATCCAACCAGTTCTTTTATTTCTTTTGTTTCAAGACCGCTTTTTTCGATAAGTTCGTTCAGCTTTTCGGTCATATCCGAAAGCCTTTTTTTCTGCATTGTATATCTGCCGACAAGCCCGAGTTTTTCTTCATATTGCCGGAGAAGCTTTTCTGCGCGTCTTAGCATATCCATGACCGCCTGTCGCGTTATACCGTATTCGTCGGCTATTTCGTGCAGTGAATTATCATTCAGATAATACAGCTCAACGACCGATTTCTGCTTATCTGTCAGAAGATCGCCGTAAAAGTCATAAAGCAATGTTATTTCCAATAGCTTATCCATCAGACCGACCCCTTCGTGTAAAGTGTTTTTCCCTTACACCTCAGTTAGTATACTACATATTTCTGCGCTTGTCAAGTATTTTTTCTTTACACCTTAAAATTTTTTGATTGGGTTAGTTATATAATTAACTATGACACACAAAAGAATAGAAAAGTCATAACTAATTTACATGTAAAATTTTGTCGAAAAATTTTTTAAAAAAGTTCTTGCAATCCTGTCAAATATATGTTACTATTAGTTTACTGTTTTTTGCAACAAATAGTAAACTAATAAATTCAAAGGAGAAGTTATGAAAGTATTATTCTATGATACCAATTTTGAAAGATTAAA
>CANRCU010000026.1 GCA_947629215.1 uncultured Clostridia bacterium | reverse complement strand
GACCTTACACAAGGTCAGCCCCGTGTAGAGGAGCTTTTTGAGGCAAGAAAGCCCAAGGGCGTTGCCATGATTGCGGAATTTGGCGGTCATGTTACGGTAGACGACGGCAAGCGTAAGCGTACCGTCACCGTTACAAGCGATTCGGGCGAAATGAAGGAATACCTTATCCCGTACGGCGCGCGTATAAAAGACCTGCACAACACCGTTATAGAGGCGGGCGACGAGCTTACCGAAGGTTCGGTCAATCCGCACGATATACTGCGCATAAAGGGTATACGCGGCGTTCAGGATTATATGATACGCGAAGTTCAGCGTGTTTACCGTCTGCAGGGTGTTGATATAAATGACAAGCATATTGAGGTAATTGTGCGCCAGATGTTGAAACGTGTTAAAGTTGAGGACGGCGGCGACACCGAATTTATGCCCGGAAACTATGTTGACTGGCTTGATTTTGAGGACGCAGTCAAAGCAGCCGAAGCCGAGGGCAAGAGGCCTTGCGTCGGCTCACGTACACTGCTTGGTATAACAAAGGCGTCGCTTGCGACGGAGAGCTTCCTGTCGGCAGCGTCGTTCCAGGAAACGACACGCGTTTTGACCGAAGCTGCGATAAAAGGCAAGATAGACCCGCTTATCGGTCTTAAGGAAAACGTTATTATAGGTAAACTTATTCCCGCAGGCACGGGTATGAATGCATATCGAAAGATAGACCTTAAACTTGACTTGCCGGAGGACAGCGACGAAATAGCGGCAGCTGCCGCAAACGAAGGCGAACCGGAGATGTCGGAGATGACGGAGTAAGAAATTTGAATGGGGCTTTTTTATCTAAATGGGGCACTGCCCCATACTCCGCAAGTGTTTTTATGGGGCGCTGCCCCAAACCCCGCAAGCCTTTTGAAAAAGGCTTGACCGAAAACTTTATAGTGAGTGCAGCCAAAATAACATTTTATTATAAAAAGTTTATTAATAAAATAAAACGCTAAAGGCAAGCCCCGCAAATGATCTCCGTTTCGGCTCAAAAAAACAGCCTCACGGAGAAACATTTGCGTGTTTGCCGTGAGGTTAATGTGCTTGTGAGTTTTAAAAGAATGTTTAATGAAACAGATTTTGGAGCGAAGCCTCATATCCGTGTGAGCTTTTTTCGAAGAAAAAAGCGAGCGCGGCGGGGCAAGGACAAAGTCGGAATCGACTTTGTTCGCAGCCACGTGATTATAAGTAACTTATTTTTTGCCCCGCTTTTTCCTAAGCGAAAAAATGCTTTTCGTTCACGAAAAGCAAATTTTTTTTGCTTAGCCTTCAGAAAAAAAGCGGGCGGGGCATGGGGCAGAGCCCCATTTAGATAAATGGCGGGGTTTGGGGCAGAGCCCCATTTAGATTTATATAATATGCATAAAAAACTTGCGCAAATCTCAATATTTTAGCCAAAAATATATGTTGACCCTTAATTAGTTTTATGGTACAATAGTTTTACTGTAAAAGTAAATTATATTATTTATATATAAAAGGAGTCCTATAATAATGAAAAAACGTATTTCATGCATTATTTTATGCGGCTTGTTTCTGACCGTACCGGTCTATGCGCGCACGGAAAAAAGTAATGTTACCTTTTCAACGGGCGGTATGATGATAACGGGCGAAAACAGTGCTTATAATATCGACGGTAAAAATTATCTGCCACTGCGTGCGATATTTGAGATGTTAGGTGGCACGGTCGACTGGAACAAATATAAAAATGAAGCAAAGATAAGCATTGACGGCAAAAATATCGTTATAGATGCAAATACCATGACTGCTGTCGTTGACGGTGAGGAGAAAGACTTGGATATACAGCGCATAGGCAACCGGCTTTATCTGCCTGTACGCCTTATGTCGGAAACTCTCGGCTATGATGTCAACTGGGATGAAGTGACACGTAATATCGATATTCGCGAAAAGGACAGCGAGTATATTCTTTTGGATACGAAGCCTATTATAACCGACAAAACACGTGTGCTTACCTTTGACGAGGCAAAAGAGCTTGCCGAAAACAGGAGCAGCGCATTAAAAAACATAGACGACAGTGTTGATGTTTTAGACGATACAAGAAAAAATCTGAATGATTCGATAACCGCTCTTGACAGGGCATACAATACGTTAAGCGATACTTTGCTCGGTTCTCTGGACAATGCCGATGCGGTGCTTAATATAGAGATGCAGCTTCAGGAGGCAAGCGAAAACGGTATTACCCTTGCAAGAAGTATGAAGCAGATAGACGTGCAGCAAAGTCTTACAAAGGTAAACGAGGAAATGGCGCGCGACGGTATCGAAATAACGCTTTTAAGCCAGGTCAATGCCATAAAGGGCAGTGAGATACAGCTCAAACTGCTTGAACAAAGCGTTGAATTGGGCGCGGAGAACCTTGAAAACTTAAAGCTGAAAAACAGTCTGGGCTATGCCAGCGATGTGGAGCTTAAAAAGGCGCAGCTTGAACAAGACGAGCTTGAAAAGAACATAAATCTTTTGGAAGAGAGTATTGCATCGCAGAAAGAGGCGCTGAACAAGACCCTCGGGCTTGAACCGGACGAGGACGTATATGTTGTTTATGACAAGGAAGTAAGCGATCTTTCGGATTTCAAGTTAGAGGTGTTTATTACCAAGCAAAGGGAGAGCGCGCCGAGTATAAAGATACTTGAAGGCGATGTGACTATTGCCGATTATTCGGTAAGGACGAACCCCGGTCTTGCGACGGAGTCAAAGAAAACGGCGAGGTCGTCGCTTGCGACTGCGTCAAGGGCTTTGAGCGACGGAAAAGACAATATTGAGAACAATATACGTTCGGCTTATCATCAGCTGCAACAGCTTGCTTTGCAGGATAAGCAGCTGAAACTTGCCGTTGAGGAGGCTATAACGGATTATAATTCGGCTGTGGTCAGCTATAATGCGGGTATGGCTACCGAATTTACCGTTAAACAGGCAAGGTTGGGCGTGCTTAATGCCGAAAAGGCTGTTGAGGATAACAAGCTCAATTATATTATGCTTTATGCTACATTTGAAAAGCCGTATTTGTTGGGTTGATGTTTGTGTTTTTGTTTTATATTGGGGCTTTGCCCCTTTTTATCTAAATGGGGCGCTGCCCCAAACCCCGCCCGCTTTTGGTAAGCCTAAGTGAAAAATTTTTACTTTTCGTAAACGAAAAGTAATTTTTTACTTAGGAAAAGCGGGGCAAAATTAACGTGGCTGCGAACAAAGCCTAAAACGGCTTTGTCCTTGTCCCGCCGCGCTCACTTTTTTCTTCGAAAAAAGCTCACACGGATATGGGCTTCGCCCCAAACTCTGCCCGCTTTTTATTTATCTAAAAGGGGCTTTGCTCCAAAACCTGATTTATCAACATTTCTTTAAACCCTGCAACAAATTAAACTTTTAAAACAAAGTCAAATAAAACAACCCCTAAAGGGTACCTTTAGGGGTTAATTTAAAGTTTTAGGTCAAGCCTTTTTCAAAAGGCTTGCGGGGTATGGGGCAGCGCCCCATAAAATCGCCCATTTAATTTTCTTCTAAAAAATCAATGACCGTTTTGCAAAATTCCTCCGGTTCGCGGTAAATATAAAAATGGTCGCCCTCATAAATTTTAAGAACGCCTTTTTTTATGCTGTTGCAGATCAAATCGGTATGACTGCGTTTTATCATATCTTTGTTCCCGGCAAGCACCAGCGTCGGCGCCTCTATTTTGTTTATTTCGTGCGGCTTTATATCCGGTTCTTTAAACATAAGCCGATAATAGGCATATTCAAAACTTTTGTTTTTATCTACTTTCATATTCAAAAAAGCAAGAAAATACCCTATGGCAACAAATATTTTGGTAGAAAAGTTAAAACCGCCGAAATTCAGATTACCGCCTGCAAGCACAAGTTTTTCGACCTTGTTGTTATTTTTGGGCGTAAATAACATTGCCGTATTTGCGCCGTCGCTGAACCCAAGAAGGTATACTTTTTCAAGCCCGAGGTGTTCAAGCACATTTTCAAGGTCAACTGCGGATTTGCCAAGGCTGAGGTCACCGTCGCCCATTGTAGACCTGCCGTGACCGCGGCTGTCAATAAGCAATACATTGTAATATTGCCCAAATATCGGTATATGTTTTTCAAAGCGGCTGCTGCTTTCGCCGTTGCCGTGCAGCAGCACAAGCGTTTTTGCCTTGCCGTTGGCGTGCAGGCTGTAATATATATCAGCGCTGCCCGAATGCACAAGACCGTTGTTTATCATCGCTCACACCTCTATAAAATCAAGGTCTATATGCAGCTCGCCAAGACTTGTGCTGTATATTTCGGCAAGCAGCTCGACATAAAAAAGACCCGTTTCAAAATACGTATTCACATTTTTATTGAGCATCAATTTATGAAATTCCTGCGAAAGATAGCGTTCCTCGTCAAAAGTAGCCCTGCCTTCCCTTACAGCATAAAGAAATCTCAGATGTTTTTCATTAAACTCCCTTATTTTTCTGTAAAGATCCTTATCGGCGTATATTTCGACCCTTGCACGCTGATAAGCCTCGTAATGCTCTGTTTCGGTCAGCAGCTTTGATATTTGACGCGCCATATTTTTGGCGATAGCCGTTTTTTCCTCCATAAAGTCACTTCCTTCTATTTTCAATAAACATTTTCAGACACCCGAACGGCATTTTCACAATGCCGAATATAATAAATTTCACGCTTGAAAACAACAGCGCCCCCGTATAAATAACGGAAAGCACAAATATGCAATTATGCCAAAAATCGGCAAATGCCCAACCCTCAGCCGCAAGCGAGGGATAGAGTATAACATCGAACATCTGACTGAAAAGATACATTTCAAGCGATATTTTCCCTAAAGAACGGAACGGGAATGCAAGCGCCGACGGTAGCTTTATATCCATAAGCAGTATCGTCATAAGCGTCGCAATAACGAACACGGGGAAACACGAATACCCCGAATTTGCCGAATATCCTATAAAATCCCAGTCAAGAACACCGCCGTTTGCGTGTTCGGTCGTGGCTGCTGCAGTCAAAGCCGTTATAAAAACAAGCATGGCTACCGTAAATACGGGATTTATTTTTATGCGGTACTCCCTCACATACATACCGAAACAATAATACGCAAAAACATAGAGTATCAGCCATGTTGACGGAACGACCAACTTTGTCAGAGGCCCCGCATCCGTCAGAAAAACAAGCGTCAGCACAAGCATTTCTTTGTGGCGTTTGTCTGTAAGCCCGTGATAAGCCGAGTTTACAAATGGCATTATAAGCAGCATACCTATATACAGCTGCACATACCAGCCGTAATCAAAAAACAACAGCTTGTCCGCTATATATTCGTTTGTAATTTCTATACCCCTGCAATATTTATCCGATAAAATTCTTATCGACGAAACAAAAATATGCGTTGCCAAAACGGGCAGTATAGCCGAATAATGCTTAAGTCCGACCGTTTTGTTACATTTGAGAAAGCCCGTTATTATCATAAACAGCGGCACCGCCGTCACCGACAGCCACCTTATGCAAAGCGGTATAAAAAGAGCGTAAGAGAGGTTTTCACCGTAAAAATTGCTCAAGCCGAAAAAATGCACCAGCGGCACAAAAAGCACGGCAAAAGTTCTGAGAATATCACAGCCCGAAAATCTGCCCGATGTTTCTTCGCGTTTTTCTGTTTTTACAAAGCCGAAAAGACTGTCCAAACCGTACAGACCGACCGTCAGCAGCAGTATCCCTGCCGCTTTTTCGGTAAGCCCGACGGGAAATATTGCGTCAAAACAAAAAATTATATAATAAGAGAGCATGAAAAAAACTATAAGTTTTGTGTATCTCATTTTTTGCCCCTTATGCATTTATTTCGGTTATTATCGGCAGTATCATCGGGCTGCGTCTTGTTTTTTTCCAAAGAAAATCACGCAGAGTGTCTTTTATGAGTGTTTTAATATAACTCCAATCGTTTATATTTTTGCGGTCACACTCATCAAGCGCCTCGCACACGACCTCGCGAGCCTCATCCATAAGCTGCTCGGATTCACGTACATACACAAAGCCTCGGCTGATAATATCGGGACCGCTCAGTATTTCGCCACTGTAACGTGCCATTGCCACCACAACAATCATAAGACCGTCCTGAGAAAGATGCTTTCTGTCACGCAAAACAATATTGCCGACATCGCCCACACCTAAACCGTCAACAAAAATCTGTCCGCTCGGTACAGCGTTTGGCAGTATTTTGCCGCCTTGACGGTTTATTTCAAGCACATCGCCGTTCGCCATAAGAAAGACATTTTCTTTTGGCATACCCATGCCCATGACAAGGTCACGGTGGGTTATGAGCATTTTATATTCGCCGTGAATGGGCATAACGTATTTCGGTTTTAAAAGCGCATGCAGCAGTTTTATTTCTTCCTGACGGGCATGACCCGAAACGTGTACGTCCATTATACCGTCGTAAACGACATCTGCGCCCTTTTTTAAAAGCTCGTTGATAACACGGTAAACATTCTTTTCGTTGCCTGGTATCGGTGAAGCGCTTATTATTACCTTGTCGCCCGGTCTTATCTCAACTTGGCGATGTTCGCCGCTTGCTACCCTTGACAGAGCCGACATGGTTTCGCCCTGACTGCCTGTAGTTATGATAACAAGCCTGTCATCGGTATATTTGTTTATTTCGCTCGGGTCTATCAGCGTGGTTTCGTCGACTTTCAGATAGCCAAGCTCCACAGCCGTTTTAACAACATTCGACATACTTCTGCCGATAACACAGACCTTGCGTTTATGCTCGATGGCGCAGTTTATTATCTGTTGTATCCTGTCTATATTTGACGAAAACGTCGCCACCATTATCCTCTGTGACCGGCTGTCTTCAAATATCTGCCTGAAGATGCCGCCGACATTTCGCTCGCTCATGGTATAGCCTTTAAGCTCGACATTGGTGCTTTCACACATAAAAAGCAGCACGCCTTTTTTGCCAAGCTCCGCAAAACGCTGAAGGTCTATCATTTCGCCCTGTATAGGCGTATAATCCACCTTAAAATCGCCCGAATGCACCACAAGCCCTGCCGGGGTATATATTGCAAGAGCGACCGAATCCGCAATGCTGTGTGTGGAACGTATAAACTCGACCTTGAAATTTTTGCCGAGAGTCACGGTATCGCCGGCATTTACATTGATACGTTCGACCATATTCAACAGACCGTGCTCTCTCAGCTTTGTTTCGACCAGCCCGAGCGTCAGCCTTGTTCCGTAAACGGGTACGTTTATCTCCTTGAAAAAATACGGCAGCGAACCTATATGGTCTTCGTGACCGTGGGTAAGCACTACACCCAATACCTTTTCTCTGTTTTTTGTAAGATATGAAAAATCCGGTATAACAAGGTCTATACCCGGCATATCGTCCTCGGGGAAAGCAACGCCGCAATCCACCACAATAATTTCGTCCTCGTATTCAAATGCGGTTATGTTTTTCCCCACCTCGTGCAGACCGCCAAGCGGTATTATCTTTAATTTGGGTTTTGGCGTTGTCCGCACGGTACGTCTTTGTCTTGTCTGTTTGTTATTATTGTTATTGTAAGCCAAGACCGCACCTCCTTTTTGTATTTTTTGTTTACATGACAACAAAGGGGTCGTATTTTGACTTTTTTTGCCCCCTTTTGTCGGATTTATAAGTTATATGATTTGCCGTATCAGAATTTCATTTCATAATCCGCATCTTCGTCCTGTAAAAGCACAAGTATTTTCTTATATTCGTCCTCGTCCTCAACAGGTTCGTAAATACATTCTTCGTTGTCGCCCTCAATTTCTTTAAAGATAAACGCTTCGGGTTCATCCTTGTCAAAATCTTCAGCCCTGACAAGCAAAAGATATTTGGTGTTTTTGTAATCTATTCCGTCCATTACAAAAAAATCATTTTCCTTGCCGTCCTCGTCCGTCATGGTAACGACCTCATAAGTTTCGTCCTGACCTTCAAATAAATTGAGATCATCAATATCAAGCTTTTCGTCGTTTATATTTTTTTCACTCATAACTTTCTCCCTGATTTTTTATTTTGCTTGCATTAGCGCCAAGATAGCCTTGCAGAATGAATACAGCCGCCATTTTATCTATGACTTTTTTGCGTTTGCCGCGCGAAAGATCCGCCTCAAGCAAATTTCTTTCCGCGCCTGCGGTCGAAAGACGCTCGTCCCACAATTCAACTTTGAGTTTAAGCTCTTTTTCAAGCCTTTTTTTGAAATTCTCTGTCTTTTGCGCACGCGAACCTTCCGTATTGTTCATATTTTTGGGGTAACCAAGCACTATAAAGTCGACCGTGTATTCTGCGCAAATCTCCTTTAATCTTGCCATACTCGAAACAAGGTCGTTCTCGTTTTTGCGGCGTATAATCTCCAGCCCCTGAGCTGTCCAGCCAAAGGGATCGCTTATGGCAACACCTATTGTTTTTTCACCGAAATCAAGACATAAAATACGCATGGTCTACTCCGAAAGGTCGTTGCATTCAAGATAATAGTTTACAAATTCTTCCAACAGCTCGTCACGTTCAAGCTTTGACATTATGGTACGCGCATTCCTGTGGCTTGTGATATAGGTAGGATCACCCGAAAGTATATACCCCACTATCTGATTGACGGGGTTGTAGCCTTTTTCGTTAAGAGCGTCGCACACATCTTTTATAACGTCATATACGGGACCGTGTGCCCGCAATGTCCTGTACGAATGCGCCCTTTCTTTTTTAAGCGCATCTTTAAGCCCGGGCATTACCTGCGTTCCCGACATTTTATTGTCCATTGCCATCGCCTCCGATACAGATTATTTTACGGACATAAAATATTACTGTAATAATATCACATATAGACTTAAAATGCAAGATATATATTAAAAATAATTTAGATTTAAATGTTAAGGTGTCAATGATAGGTTAACAATAAAATTTGCTGCGCCAAGGAAATAAGTGTTGAAAAATATCTTTAAGTAGTGATAATTCTGGAAAGTATTATATTCCATTTTATATATTGTTTATCATATATTTAAGTTGCATGGTCGTATTGGAAAAAGCCGATTCAAGTTCCTCATTTGTACGTTCCGTTCCGAATGAGGCAGATATGTAAGCAGACAGACAAGATATTCGTAACCATCAATTCGGTTTAAATAGAACAACCCCTAAAGGGTACCTTTAGGGGTTAAATAAAAGTTTTAGGTCAAGCCTTTTTCAAAAGGCTTGCGGGGTATGGGGCAGCGCCCCATTTAAATAAATTATAATATACTCTTTATAAATTCCTCAATTTCCTTATTTTTGCAATTTGCAAAGAAATATTCCCCGAACTTTTCGCCGGATACGGCGCCTTTTAAAAGCTCGGCGTCTATATTTTTAAGCACCGTCATAATATCGTTATGAGTAACTTTCTTAACTTCGTCAAGTATTTTTTTGTTCCTCTGCTCCGGTACGGCTCTTTCACGCGGATAGCCCTGACCGCTTTCGCCGCAGAAAAGCTGCTCGAACGTATATTTCAAATTCAATTCGGCGCCCCAGCCGAAACCTTTTGCAAACGGAAAAGCAGCCGCATTTCCGTCATTTATCTGAGCAAACATATATCCGTCGGACGGATCGACTATATGACCGCAAAGCACATTCGGGAACGCATTGCAGGCAAGCATAGCGCCTTCGCCCGTGCCGCAGCCCGTTACAACAAAATCCGCAGCGCCCGAGTTAAGAAGAATGGCTGTAAGTATACCGCACTGTACATATGTAAGCTGAGCCTTGTCCTCGGCTGAGTACATACCATAATTAAATACCTCATGACCGAGAGGTTCCACTACAGCTTTAAGCGTTTCGCAGATAAGAGAGTTTTTAGCCGCCTGGCTGTTTTCGTTTATTAAAGCAATTTTCACGTGTTTTTCCACCTTTCGTTTTTATTTAATTTTATAACGGATACCGCTGTTTGTCAAGCGCCGTTATTCCTTATCCAAAAGCTCGCTGTAAAATTTTGAATAATCTTTGCGCTTGTTTTTTGTGAACTCGATAGCGGACGACGGATGCTGGTTAAATCTGCCCGTAAGCAGATACTGTATATCATAACCCCATACAACGCCCTGTTCTGTAAGTTTCGGAATGTGCTTTTCAATAAATTTCAGCGTGTGTATTATATTGTATTTCGGGTTTTGATAAGCAGCTCCAGCGGACAATTGCCTGCGCCCCTGCCCATGCTCGACATTGTTGCGTCAAGGTAGCTTGCTCCGCGAGATACCGCTTCTATTGTGTTGGCAAAGGCAAGCTGCTGATTGTTATGGGCATGTATGCCGACCAGTTTGTTGGCGGGATCCATATATTCCAGATACAGGTCTGCAAGCTCGCGCATTTTTTCGGGATAAATACTGCCGTAACTGTCTACAAGATAAACAACATTCACGTTGCTTTCGCCTATAAGTTCCAGCGCCTGACGCATATCCCTTTCGTTGGCGTTTGAAATAGCCATTATGTTTATTGTTGTTTCATAACCCATATTATGACAGTGTTCCGCCATTTCTATAGCCGCGGGAATGGTGTTTATATATGTTGCCACCCTCACCATATCTATAACGCTCTCGTTTTTGGGTATAATATCACGCTTGTAATTTGTTCTGCCAACATCTGCCATAACGCTTATTTTAAGGTCGCTGTCGTTATTGCCGACAATTGCGCGTATATCTTCCTCATCACAAAACTTCCACTTGCCGAATTTTTCTTTCTCAAAAAGATCGCAGTCCGCCTTATAGCCAAATTCCATATAATCAACGCCTGCGGCAATATTTGCCCTGTAAAGGTCTTTTATAAATTCGTCCTCAAAATAGAAATTGTTTACCAGACCTCCGTCACGCACGGTACAGTCGACCACCCTGATGTCCTTGCGTACCGACATAAGTGAACCTTTTTTGCCCATTTTTTATTTCCTCCAAAAATTATCTTACGAACATTGCTGTCCCCGAAGATAATGTTATTATAAATAAAAGAAAATGTCAAGTAAAATGACACATCCGGGTCAAATATATTTATACTTCATATTGACAGTGGTTTTTGATTGACATAAAAAACACGGTGTGGTAAAATTAGCAATATACAATAAAAAGAAGGGGAGAAAATAAAATGAAAATCTTGGTTACCGGCGGGGCAGGTTTTATCGGCAGCAATTTTGTCTTTCATATGCTTGACAAACACCCCGATCATGATATTATCTGCGTTGATGCGCTCACATATGCGGGCAATCTTTCAACGCTCGACTCTGTAATGAACGACCCGCGTTTTAAATTCTTCAAAGCGGATATTGCCGACAGAGAAGCGATATATAAAATATTTGAGGACGAAAAACCGGATATTGTTGTTAATTTTGCAGCCGAATCACACGTTGACCGTTCTATCGAAGATCCGGAAATATTTTTGCGCACCAACATACTCGGCACAGCCGTGCTTATGGACGCCTGCCGAAAATACGGCATCACGCGTTATCATCAGGTATCTACGGACGAGGTATACGGCGATTTGCCGCTTGACCGCCCCGACTTGTTCTTTACCGAAGAAACGCCCATACACACTTCAAGCCCGTATTCAAGCTCCAAAGCGTCGGCGGATCTGCTTGTTCTTGCCTATCACAGAACATACGGTCTGCCCGTGACGATAAGCCGCTGCTCAAACAATTACGGACCGTATCATTTTCCCGAAAAGCCCATACCGCTTATGATAGCAAATGCGCTCAACGACAAGCCTCTCCCCGTTTACGGCGAAGGTCTTAACGTGCGTGACTGGCTCTATGTTGAAGATCACTGCCGCGCAATAGACCTTATAATACATAAGGGCAAGGTCGGCGAGGTCTACAATGTCGGCGGCCATAACGAGATGAGGAACATAGATATAGTAAAACTAATATGCAAGGAGCTTGGCAAGCCCGAAAGCCTTATAACCTTTGTTACCGACAGAAAAGGCCATGATATGCGCTATGCCATTGACCCCGAAAAGATACATCGCGAATTGGGCTGGCTGCCCGAAACCAAATTTGCGGACGGCATAAAAAAGACCATAAAATGGTATCTTGACAACCGCAGCTGGTGGGAGGAAATCATCAGCGGAGAATACCGAAATTATTACGAAAAAATGTACGGCAACAGATAAAAGCCGTATTTTACGGGAAGTAAGAACATGAAACAAAAAAGCAAGACCCCGAAAAAGCCTGCCAAAAAGAAAAGCCTTAAACGCATTGCAGCCAATTTGGCACTGCTGTTGATGCTGGCTGCCGCAGCCTTTATTCTGCTAAGCCCCGTTATTTTTACGGATACGCGCGCAATAGTGGTCGACGGCAAACGCTACGCTTTTATTCGGGCAAAAAATATGACATCAAGCGAATTTAATCTGCTTTTGAAAGCCAAGCTCAAAGAACGCTACGGCAAAAATGTGGAAATAAACGAAGATGTAGGGCTTGAAAAAGCCCATGCCGCAAAAAAGGATATTTCTTCAAATGTAGACGTTGTTATCGCCAACCTCTGCGATACTCTGACCGTAAAAGGCGAATGCGGCGCAGTACTTGTAAACGGCGAAGTTATTTGTATACTAAAAAGCGTGAACGAAGCCGAAAAACTCGTGGCGGAGATACTCGACAGCTATACCCCCGAAAAAACCGACGGCAGCAGCGTTGTCGGCGTGGAATTTAAAGACGATGTGAAAGTGGAGGCGTATTATGCCGACAACGACGAGATACTCGGCGCAGAGCAGGCGCGGGACAAATTGACCCAAACAGAGGAAAAACAATACGTCTATACCGTTAAATCGGGCGACAGTTTCAATTCGATAGCAACGCGCTTTAATATAGACGAAGAAGAGCTGTTGAGCATAAATCCCGATATAACGGACGAAAACAAGGCATTTTTGCAAATAGGTCAAAAAATAAACGTCAAAGCAGCTGTTCCGATATACGGCGTATATACCGTTACACTCGAAAAAGAACGTGAAACTTACGAAGCGCCCGAAGAAGAAATAGAAAATATGACTCAATACAAGGGTTACAGGCGTGTTATATCGGAGGGCAGCAGCGGCGAAAAAATGACCGCTTACAAGGTGTATTACGAAAACGGCGTCGAGGTAAAACGAGAACCCGACCCCGATAAAGACGAAATATTGACCGAAGCCGTACCCCGTCAGGTGGAAGTCGGCACTCTTGAAAACGCCGAGGACGTCAAAGCTGCCGTCGGCAGTTTTGACTACCCCATACACGGCTCTGCATATTATTCGTCGGGCTTCGGCAGCCGCGACTACGGCAGCGGCAGGCATTTTGGCATAGATATTGCCTGCCCGTCGGGTACGCCTGTTTATGCGTCGGACGGCGGCACCGTGGTATATGCGGGCTGGAATAACGGCGGCTACGGCAATTGGGTCGTCATAGACCACGGCAACAGCTTCAAAACGATATATGCGCACAATTCCGCCGTGCTTGTACACCCCGGTCAGTTGGTGAGCAAGGGGCAGGTCTTATCCCTTGTGGGCAGCACGGGCGATTCCACAGGCGATCATCTGCACTTTGAAATAAGGCTGAATGACCGCCCAAAAGATCCTCTCGAATTTCTGGCTTAGAACATTTTTGATTTTTGTCTGTAAATTCTCAAAGTAAATGCAACTGTGGTAAGAGGTTGCATTAAGTATAGGAAAACGGTAGCATTTAAAATCGAACTGCTACACCATTAAGTCCAACTTTTGGGGTCACCTCATATTATAAATGAAAATCAAAAATTGTTCTATCATATTGAACAGACATAAATTCAAAGAACGGAGAAATAATTTTTCATTTCATCTCCGATTTTTGTCTGTCTTTCCTTATTTTTGTACCCATAAAGACTTATTAAGCGTCATGACTCGTCCTCCTGTTCTACTATTATTCCTATTAATTAAATAGGTTATTATATCATCAAAACCGGATTTTGTATAATCTTTTTTTTGTGGGTCATAGGTTTTGGCTATATAACAAACCCTCGTTTACATATATCGAATTTTTTATTCCGGAAAATATCTTTCGACACAAAAAGCAGCCGTATAGCTGTTTTTTTTATGCTGTACAATAAAAAAAATCCGACACGTTCATCGGACTTTGTAGATACAATTATTGTTACAATGAAAAATCATCTGTCGAAACAGGTTTACCTTTCTTGCTTTCGGCTGTTTGAAAAAGTCGCAGAATTTTATATTCTGCGACTACATAAATTTTATTATCCTATTATATCACAGAGAATGAAATTTGTAAATATTATACGAATAAAAAATCTCTATTTATCTAATATTTACAATTCAGCAAGATTCTTTTTGTTTGTTTTGTCAGTGACATTACCTTAAATCAGGGCAAAAATTATTTTATAACCGTCAAAAAGTTAGTCAAAATGAGGTATTAATATTAGATGGCAGATGGGAAGGTCGATATGTTATGGGTTATATATCCGAAAAAAAGAAGTACGGATTATATGCCAAAACATATAGCGAGGCAAAAGAAAAATTAATAAAAAAATCAAATATGCCAATTGAAACGATATACGGAGAAAACGAAAAGATTGTATTTGAGGATACATCGGATATTTGGCTAAACAATATAAGAAATAATTTAAAGGAAAGTAGCGTGTCAAAATACGAAAATATTCTTAACAAGCATATTCATCTCATATTTGCAAACAGAAGGATAGATGATATTACAAATGTAGAAGTTGAAGCATTTCTCAACAGTCTGCTTAAAGGTATCGGATTTTATGACCGTCGGATAATCGTCATTTTTAAAGCTTTGATCACAATATTTAAGCATATTATAAAATATTTGTCGCAGAATATAAAATTCTGCGATACTTAATCCCCGATATATCACAGTATATTATAAGATGAGGCAATGCTTTTATTTTGTACGAAAATAGGGGATGTTGGGCGTGTTAAAAAATTAATTATTTCATATATTTATGCACTTGGCTTTATACTCGATGCCAATGCTTTGCTTAAATTCAAGGGGGCATTTATCTATGAGGACAGAAAAATATATAAAAAATCATACAAAAACGGTGTACAAAAAGCATAAAAAGGTAAAACTGGGCGCACTTATGCTGGCACTGTTTTTTGTAATGCAGCAAGTTGTTG
>CANRCU010000025.1 GCA_947629215.1 uncultured Clostridia bacterium | reverse complement strand
TGTAGGTGTGTTCAGAGACTGTGTCGGTCTGGAGTCTGTAATTATTCCTGCCGGCGTTACGACTGTTGAACGCTTTGCGTTTGAGGGCTGTACAAGTCTTAAAGACGTAACAATGGACGGTGTGACATCTATAGGCTCGTCGGCATTTCGTGACTGTACCGGTCTTACAAAGATAATAATACCGGATGGAGTTACTTCTATAGGATATTCCGCATTTTACAAATGTTTCGGTCTTTCGGAGATAACTGTTCCCGAAAGTGTTGAGGAAATAGGCGATTATGCATTTGAGGGCTGTGACAGTGAAAATACTGTTTTTTATACAGTAAAAGATTCTTATGCGGATAAGTGGGCAAATGAAAACGGATTCAGAGTATCCTATTATAATTCGGAAGAAACTCAGAGCAGTACCGAAAGCACAACCGAAACTACAACAGAATTTACAACCGAGTCTGCAACGGAAGCTGTAATTGCAGAATCGGCAGGCAATAACGGAATAAACTTTGTTGCGGGTATCGACAACCTTAACTATAAAGAAGTCGGATTTATATTCAAAGCCGACGGAAAAGAAGTAAGAAGAGGTACAAATACAGTCTATACATCCATATCGGGCTCGACCGTAAAACTTGGCGAAGTCGGCGGAAATTATATGTATTCCTTTGTAATAACCGATATTGAAGATA
The DNA here is from genome assembly GCA_947629215.1 of uncultured Clostridia bacterium. GTDB lineage: Bacteria > Bacillota > Clostridia > Lachnospirales > CAG-274 > RGIG4310. The sequence continues at coordinate 14,736 of CANRCU010000025.1, read as the reverse complement.
TGGATAAGGAAATTTCCGTTGCTTGTTATAGCATAGACGCAGACGGAAAAGAAACCGTTTCGGAATTTTCGACCTATACCAAAAATAAGGTTAACGACAGAAAAACCGCTATGCCCGAAACTAAACCGGCAGCAATACTTGTGGATAACACTGTTGATACAAAGGAGGATGACAGATGAAAAAATACGAAAGACCAAATATTGACGTTTATGTTATCAATACGGAAGATATTATCACTGTCAGCGCCGTAAAACTTAAAAACGGCGGCGAAAACGGTCAGCCTCTCAGCGAAAGCTTTGGTTCATTGTTCGGAAAATAATATTTGGATAATGAAATTTCTAAAATTTTGTACAAAACGATTATAAATTGTTTTGACTGAAAAGGCTTTTTGTAAGATAGTGTGGTTTTAACGAGCGACGAAAGCTTTATAAGTGGCGTAGGCATCATCTACGCCGCTTTTTCTATGTGAATAAAATCAAACATAATAAGCTGTACTCGAATCAATCCCAAATAATTTATAAACCTCCAAACCGAGTATTTTTATTATACATCGGTTTAGAGGTTTACACAATCTTTGGGATCGACTCTGATAATTTCTTAAACATCATGCCCAACATTATTGTTCGGTGTCATAATATTCCTATGATATTTTTAAAGTTCTCAATAAAACTTGAAATATCATATTTATACTAAAATTGAAAGTTTACATAATATTCGGAGTAAAGCTCTTTTACAGTCAAAAAAAGGCTCGTTTTCTTATTTTCCCGATATTATTTGCCGTAATGTGAAGCTATCTTCTTTAAATTTTCTATTATAGGCAGATGCTGCGGACAAACGCCCTCGCAGTGAGCACAGCCTATGCAATCCGAAGCTTTCCCGAATTTTCCGTTCAATATATCATAATTTGTGAAATTGACTGTCCAGCCCTTTTCATCAAGCCTTTCACGCATATCTTCGTTATAGAGCGAAAAATACTGCGGTATTGCAATATGCTTGGGACAGCCGTCCGTACAATAAGAACAACCCGTACACGGTATTGCAATTTTTTCGTTTATGATCTCTGCCGCCTTGAAACACATTGCCTTTTCGTCGTCTGTAAGAGGTACAAGTTCTTCCATATAGCCAAGATTATCTTTCATCTGCGCAATATCCGACATACCCGACAGTACGACCATGACCCCTTCAAGGCTTGCCGCAAAACGGATAGCCCAGCTTGATATGCTCATATCGGGAGAATGCTGCTTAAATAAATTTTCTGCCGTTTCGGGTATCTTTGCAAGTGTTCCGCCTTTGACGGGTTCCATAACAATAACGGGTTTATTGTGCTTTCTTGCCACTTCATAGCATCCACGCGAATGTATCCAAGGGCTTTCCCAGTCGAGATAATTTATTTGCAGCTGTACAAATTCCATTTCGGGGTGAGCCGTCAATATCTTATCCAGCAATTCCGGAGTATCATGGAAAGAAAAACCGATATGGCGGACAAGTCCATCTTCTTTCTTTTTCTGTAGCCATTGGAAACAGTCAAACTTTTCATATTTCTCAAGCATTTCTTTTTCAATACCATGTAAAAGATAATAATCAAAGTATCCGGCGCCTGTTTTTTCAAGCTGAGTATTAAAGACCTTATCCCTATCCTCAAGCGAATTGACATAACCTGCGTGCAGTTTGGTCGCCAAAGTGAAACTGTCCCTTGGGTATCTTTCAACAAGAGCTGTTTTAGCGGCTTTTTCGCTTGCAAAACCGTTATACATCCATGCAGTATCAAAATATGTAAATCCCTTTTCCATAAACATATCGACCATTTTTTTGACCTGCCCTATATCTATGTTTGCAGGGTCGTTGGCGTCGTTTTGGGGTAATCTCATCAATCCGAATCCTAATTTTTTCATTAAATACATCTCCTTATCTGTAATATTTTTTTCATATACACTTATTACAAGGTTCTTTTTGTATTATACACTATTTTGGCAAAAATAGCAAGTCAATGTTGTTAGTTTCCACTTATGCGTTTGTTAATGTGTAACCCATCATTGACACTTTAACACTGTTTCCGTGGTAAAATTACAAATAACGATTGACAAATTTGTCACTTTATAATATCATAAAAATAAGAGCAGAAGAGATTTTGCATTTTGTTCTTGAATAATACATCGTTTTTTTGAATTTACGCAAAAATTGCAACGCCCTCAGAAATATATTATCTTATAGTCAAAAAATTATTGCAGGAGATTTTCAATAATGATTGCGTTAAAGAAGTTTTTTAAAATAAATATTATTTATCGGATGTTGCAAATAAGGAAGATCTTAAATCATGAAAATACTGAAATTGATATACAAATTTATGTTATTTTCTTTGATTATAATAGGAACAATTATGTGTTGGATATTTTACCTCATTATACGCTCGCCCGAGGAATATAATAATTTAGATACAGTCAGTGTATATTTTGGTTTAAATATATATTATTTCATTATGTTTGTGTGTAGTATTATTTTTAGTTTTTTTATCTCACATTTCTTTATTGAATATAAAAAAAGTTAAAATTCATACACGAATATGTAAATCAATGCTGTTGGTAAAAATTATACAAATTTTCCCTTGTATTATTTTTTCACATATTTTATTAAAAACTAATTGGGCAGCAACATTGATAATGCTGCAAAAAAAATGTATTCTCATTTACAAGATGCAAAGATAGCAGACTTTCTGTATAATTTTTTTGGAATTTGGTGGTCACCGATCTTTCTGATAACGGGATTAGCAACATCATTGATCTTTCTGCCATTTTTTCAGAACAAATATAAAGAAAACAAAGATTATTTGATCCCATTGATCGCAGCTATATTTCCTTTGGTAGATATAAGTGTAATACTGCATATGTTGATAAATTCATTAAAAAATGAAGTTTAAAAGAATTTAATTTGTGTTGTGTTTTCGGCAAACATTCCTGTGTTCGCTGAAGATAGCATAAAAATAATGATATTTTGTATAGAACATTATGGATTTTAAATATTACGAAAGGCATGATAAAAATGAAAAAGATTTTACCTTTTAGTATGTTTATTATTATTTTAATATCTTGTATTGGAATTATAATAACTAATAAAGATACTGCATCAAATCATAATGTATACTTTGAATTAAGTCATAGTAACATGGGTGCAGAGGGTCGTTCTTCGTTAAATTCCTATGATAGTTATTATTGTATTACAAAAGATAATAGATTATTATGGACGTATGGAACAGGTAAGTTAGGTGACGGAACTTATGGAACTTTTTTTTCTGATATTCGTGAAAAAGGAAAATTGATTTTGACCGAAGATGAAGTAGATAACTTGACATCACATATAAAGCGCATTATTAAATACTATGAACCGGTAGAAAGTGACTGTATGGTTGGTGCATGGGATATAGATGAGTTTTTTATAAAAGTCGATAATAAGTTTTATGAACAATCTTATCCTAACGGCAAAAGAAAAATGTCGGAAGAAGAAATAAAGGAAAAGCAATTCAATCAATTTTGGGAATTTAAAGATGACCTTAGTTTTCCTAATGTAGAAAGAGAATTATTGGATCTGATCGAAAGTTACCATAATAAATATAAAGAAGTTGCTAAAGACTATATTATGGACGTAGGCATTAATTGTACAGCATATTATTATGCTTCATTTCAAGAAATTCAATCAAATTTGAGCGCTCAACAAGCACAAACGGAGGAAAGTTCCCGAACCGACCGACAGCAGAAAGGATACAGCGCCGGTATCAAAGGGTATCCATCGTGAGGCGAGATCATAATAAATATAAAGAAAATGCTAAATAAATATTACGAAAGGCGTGATAAAAAATGAAAAAGATTTTACCCTTTAGTATGTTTATTATTATTTTAATATCTTGCATTGGAATTATAATAATTAATAAAGATACTGCATCGAATGATAATGTATATTTTGAGTTAAGTCATAGTGACGGTATGTATGCCGCTGATTGTTATTATTGTCTTACAAAAGATAATAGATTATTATGGACGTACGGAACAGGTAAGTTAGGTAACGGAACTTATGGAACTTTTTTTTCTGATATTCGTGAAAAAGGAGAATTGATTTTGACCGAAGATGAAGTAGATAACTTGACATCACATATACAGCGCATTATTAAATACTATGAACCGGTAGAAAGTAATTGTATGGTTGGTGTAAATGATGCGGATGAGTTTTTTATAAAAGTCGATAATAAGTTTTATGAACAATCTTATCCTAACGGCAAAAGAAAAATGTCGGAAGAAGAAATAAAGGAAAAGCAATTCAATCAATTTTGGGAATTTAAAGATGACCTTAGTTTTCCTAATGTAGAAAGAGAATTATTGGATCTGATCGAAAGTTACCATAATAAATATAAAGAAGTTGCTAAAGACTATATTATTGATGAGATCAATTGTACAGTATATAGTTATGCTGCATTTCAAGAAAATCAATCAAATTTGAGTACTCAGCAAGAGCAAACGGAGGAAAGTTCCCGAACCGACCGACAGCAGAAAGGATACAGCGCCGGTATCAAAGGGTATCCATCGTAAGGTGAGATCACAATAAATATAAAGAAAATGCTAAATATTTATAACTATTATATACATGCAGAGGAATTTTTATGCTAAGAAAATTGTTTCCTATAAAATATATTACACTAAAAAATACTTTTTTTGGATATTCGGGATCCCATATACAACAGGAATGTTGATCCCGGTAATATTATTGAGATGGTCGATCCTTACCGATGACTATACGATCGGTGTTTTCTTCCTGATCTCAAGTTTGTTTATTTTACATTGTGCAGCTTATGATCTTAAAAAATGGCTATATAAAAAATTCGGTAAAATGTATAACGGTAAGATTGTGGAGGCGGAAAGAATGTTTGGTCGCGGTGAATCTACATATTATTTCTTTATTGAGTTTTATAAAAACAAAAGAAAACTTATTCGCAGAACAAGCGGCTATATGGGAAACCCTCACATATATTTGGAAAATGAGGAATGTCATATTTATGAATTTATGGGAAAATTTATAGAAACAGATTTTAATGTAAGTAAATAGTTCCCCGAAAATGATGACAAATTGCTAAACATAAAAATTAAAGAACATAAAATGTTTATGCCAAAAGGCAATAAGTATGTATAAGTTTTAAAAAGCTGACACAGGCTTTGAATAAAGGTAATTTATTATGAAAGATATTATAAAAAAAATTAAGAAGAAATTTTTCCCTCTTAAATATATAACCTTACGAGAATTCTATGGCCCTACATTTCTTTTACTGTTTGTAGTATCTATACCGGGTTATATAGGTTTTATTTCTGATGGGGTAGCAACTATTCAAGAACATATTCACATTATTGTAACCGGTGCATGCTGTATTTATTGCAATAGTTTTAAACCTTTACAAAAATTGTTTAAAAAAGAGGAAAACGTTACGATGCGAAAATAATTCGTGCTGAATATACCATTAATCGAGGAGAGCCTATAAGCTATCTTTACATTAAATTTTACAAAAACAAAAGAAAATATATTCGCCGAACGTGTGCATATGACGGTAGTCCCAATGTGTATTTAAAAAATAATATTTGCTCGGTTTATGAATATATGGGGAAATTTATTGAGGCTGATTTTAATCTTAGGGATGAAAAGGAAGATGGCGATCATATACCGATTAGTCTTTATAAAGGTTTAAAATTTAAGGGGAATAAGTATGTATAAAATTATATATTTATATCAGAACGTGTAAAAATAGATTCTATAATATTTGGTGTGGTTACAGTAAACTACACCAAATTTTTTGAAAAAAAGAACACAAGTTTCACGATTTATGTCAAAATATTATGCAAAAAACATTTCGAGAGGTGAAACTTATGTTCAACAATAATTATATATCAAATAAAAACTTCAATATAAAACATCCTCAAAAACGCTTTCGCGGTGATCCCCATAGTTAAAAGCCGTAATTTCAGCCTATGACGGTAAACAGGCAAACAAACGCAAAAAGCCATTATTGAATTAAAATTAGATATTTCGCAAATAGGCATCTACACTGCCTAAGTAAAATATTTAACGCTCTATCCTATCACTCCATACTTTTTCGACTTCCGTTCTGTCAAGCAAAATATATTCCGTAAGCTCGTATATATCAGCCGAAACCGTACAGTTTTGCAAATCAACAGTCTGCTGCGGTACTTCGGTCAATTTTCCGCTGTTGCGGTCATATTTATAAATAACGGGGTCAAATCCATCTTTCAAAAGATAATCTGCCTTAAATTTAAACGAAAGTCTGCCTTTATTAAATTCACCGGCATGAGGGATATAGCAGTTGCCAAGAAATCCCGGAGTTGTTTCCTCATTCAGAAACAAGTCATATTTCTGAAATTCAACAGTCCATAGCATATCAGGTTTGTCCGTTACGGTAAGCGTTGGTATAACTCTGCTGTCGTAATTATACACATCGTCTTCGTCTACGGTAAAGGATAGTGTCCATTCTTCTTCACCGTCCTTGATGTTGTTATTGTTCTGATCCCCATTAAAAGGATCTGTACCGATAATATGCTCTTTATCATTCGATATACCGTCATTATCCGTATCGGCTATCTCGAATGGTATATTGACAACAAGCGCAGCGCAGCAAATCACAGCCGTTATTGCAGATACTTTAAGTTTCATGACTTATTCTCCTTTGTTTTTATTGAGTTTTCCGATAGCTGCCTGTGCTGCTGCTTGTTCGGCTTCTTTTTTGCTTGAACCGGTCCCCACGCCCAAAACTTTTCCGTTATGAGAAACACTTGCCGAAAACTGCTTGTTATGTGCAGGTCCTCTTTCGTTGATTATATCGTATACAAGCGGGATCTTGCTGTCCTTTTGTATTATCTCCTGCAAGTTGGTCTTGCTGTCAAGATGCTTAAATTCCACTCTCATTGTTTTAATATCGCTTTCAAGCTGTGAGAGAACGAACCTTTCTGCCTGCTCTATTCCACCGTCCATATATATTGCACCTATAACAGCCTCAAATGCATCGGCAAGTATTGATACACGCTGTCTGCCGCCCGTCATTTCCTCGCCTCTGCCTAAGCGCAGGTAATTGCCAAGGTCAATATTATTGGCTTTTTTTGCAAGCATAGCCTCGCATACCACGCTTGCCCTCAGCTTTGTCAGCTCTCCTTCGGGTATATCGTTAAAATGTATGAATACATAACTGCCGACAATAAAGCCAAGCACGGCATCACCCAAAAATTCAAGCCTTTCGTTATAGGCAAAACCTGTCAATTTGTTCTCGTTTGCAAATGAACTGTGCGTAAGCGCAGTCAACAAATAATTTTCATCTTTGAATTTATATCCTATTATATTTTCAAGTTTTTCCATCTTTATCCCTGACTTTCCACATAATAAGATGAGGCTGTTCCAAAAGAGATATTTTTCTTTTGAAACACCCTCCCCTTATCAAGTATTTTATCGAACAAGTAAAACCCTGCCTTTTATGCAGTGGATAGCTTGTTGTGTCAGGCAGGAGTTTGTACTCCTGCCTGATGCAAAGACCTCATAAGAAACCGTCGTTATAAATACGTTGTATAGGCATCATTTATTTGTTGCAGCCTTAATATAATTAACGGCATCGCCTACGGTCTTGATATTTTCTGTCTGATCGTTATCAAACTCCATATCATATTCTTCTTCCAGTTCAGAAATGATTTGGAAAAGATCCAAAGAATCAGCACCAAGATCATCCACAAAAGAAGACTCCATTGTAATTTCATCCTCTGAAATGCTCATCTGCTCTGCGATTATTTCTTTAACCTTATCAAACTCCATATTAATTTCCTCCTTGTAAATAATATTTGAAAATTTTTCAAGTCAATGTTACTATACTATATCCTACAAGATTTGGCAATACCTTTTTAAAAAAAAAACCAAAAATTTTTTACAAAATTATATGCCTTATCCTTATAGTTTCTGAGCAATTTTATTAACTATATCGCCTTCTATAAACTTTGTGCATTGCAGGATCGCACCTCTTATTGCCCTGTGGTCACTGCTGCCGTGAGCTTTGACGACTAATGCTTTAAGCCCCAAAAACGGCGCTCCGCCAACATCGTCATAGTCAAAATAATTTTTCACACGCTTAAATGCGCCAAAAGCAATGCCCGCACCGATTTTGGACATAAAATCAGCCATAAGTTCTTTTTTGATGATGCGCAGCATACTTTTGCCGAAACCTTCCATAAATTTTAATATGACATTGCCCACAAAAGCATCACATACAACAACATCTACGTCGCCTCTTGTTATATCCCTTGCTTCAACATTGCCGATAAAATTTATATTTTTTTGTTCCTCAAGCAGACCGTAAGTTTCCTTAACGACTGCATTGCCCTTTTCACGCTCTGCGCCGATATTTACAAGACCCACTTTCGGTTCATTCTTGCCCATAACGTTTTCGACATATACAGAACCCATTGTAGCAAATTGCGCAAGATAGCTTGGTTTTGCATCTACATTTGCGCCTGCGTCTATAAGCAGTGTAAAGCCTTTTTCCGTCGGGAGCATAGTACCGAGAGCCGGGCGTTCAACGCCTTTTATCCTGCCGACGATAACGGTCGCGCCCGTAAGCAGAGCGCCTGTGTTGCCTGCCGATACAAAAGCTGCCGCTTCCCCGCGTTTAACCATATTCATACCTACTACCATAGATGAATCTTTTTTCTTTTTTATGGCAACGGTCGGTACATCACAATTCTCGATTACCTCGGATGCATTAACGACTTCTATTTTATTTTTATCATATTTATATTTGGATAATTCCGCCTTGACGGCATCTTCTCTGCCCACAAGCGCTATTTTAAAATCTATCTCTTTTGAGGCATTTACTGCACCCTTGACTATCTCCATAGGGGCATTGTCGCCGCCCATTGCATCAACAGCGATGACCTGCATTTTTGTCTTCCTCCTTGATAATATGTTTTTGTACGCTGCCTGAAAGGCAGGTACTTTAATCTCCGAACGAAATACCTATGTTCCGTGCTTCTTTTATAAGATCGCAGTCCAGCGGCACGGTTTTCAGTTTCCCCGCAACTTCGTTCAGCGGTACGGGAACAACTTTGTTATTTTTAAGACCGACCATATAGCCGTATTTCTTATTTATTATAAGCTCGGCAGCCTTAGCGCCGAAACGTGTTGCAAGCACCCTGTCATATGCGCACGGAGCGCCTCCGCGCTGAACATGACCCGGTATCGTTACCCTTACTTCCAAATCTGCCCTTTCTGTTATTTCATCGGCAATTCTGTAAGAAATATTTGAATATCTCATATTTTCTCTTGCCTGTTTAAATTCTTTTTTGCTCATTTTGGCTTCTTCTTTTGAAATAACACCCTCGGCAACGGCAAGTATAGAAAATCTTTTTCTCTGCTGCCTGCGTTTTTCAAGCACATCCACCACTTTATCTATATCATATGGTATCTCGGGCAAAAGAATGACCTCAACACCGCCTGCCATACCTGCATATAAGTTGAGCCAGCCTGCTTTATGCCCCATTACCTCAACAATAAAAATACGGCTGTGGCTTGTCGCTGTCGAATGCAGCCTGTCTATAACATCGGTCGCAACATCAAGCGCACTGTGAAAACCAAACGTCATATCCGTACCCCATATATCGTTATCAATGGTCTTTGGCAAGGTCACAACATTCAGCCCTTCTTCACTCAGAAGATTTGCCGTTTTATGCGTTCCGTTGCCGCCAAGGATAACAAGGCAGTCCAGCCCAAGCAGATTATAAGTTTCTTTCATCTGCTTGACACGAGGCATTCCCTCTTCATTTTTCAGTTCTTTGAACGGAACACGCGAAGTGCCGAGTATCGTACCGCCAAGATTGAGTATACCCGAAAAATCTCTTGATGTAAGCACATCATACTCATTACTTATAAGCCCCTTGTAACCGTCTTTAAAACCATAAACTTTAAGTTCGCTGTCACCGTAGTATTCAAAAAGATACTTCGCAACGCCCCTCATTGTGGCGTTAAGGCCCTGACAGTCACCGCCGCTTGTTAACATACCGATTTTTTTCATAAGTATACCTCCTCGTAAATGATATTCTTATTGTGCTGATATTTCAAAACGCCTTATTTTGGCAATGTATATCCGTATATCTTCTCGTTTGCTTTGTTAACTTTGTTTATCATTTCCTGCTCTTTATTTTGTTCTTCGGGAACGGGAGTTCCGCTTTGTATACTTTCGGCAATTTTAAGAGGATCGCCGTTACCGTTGATAACAGCATCTTTCATTTTTTCATTGTTGGCATTGTTTTGAGCGACAGTATTCTCGCGTTCCTGCGTAGCAGCTTGCATTTGTTGTATTTGTTTTTCACTTTCTTCTGCCAATTGCCTGCTCATTTCCTCATTTCTTTGTTCTGCGGAAATCGTGCTCATTTCCAAAGTTGTCGGTTCGCTTTGTGCCGCAGGGATATTTTCGGCAGCGGCAGACGCCTTTTTTATCGCCTTGTCCACACTGCTGCAGCCGCAAAGGAGCAGAGAAAAAACAAATATGGCAATTATTTTTTTCATTTTACCTGCCTCCGCTTATTCTCCGCCCAAAACAGCCTCGGCAATATTTTTGCAATGGTCGCCGATACGTTCCAGATTATGCAGCACCTCGGTATATACAACAGACATCTGCGGAGAACATTTTTTCTTTTTGATACGTTTCATATGACGTTTTCTCAACTGTGCCTCTATATCGTCCATACTGTCCTCATCGACAAGTATTTTGTTCGCAAGCTTTTTGTCTGAATTATTGAGCGCATCCATTGCCTCGGAAAACATTTTCTTTGCCATATCAAATACTGCGCTAAGTTCTTCGGTCGCCTCATCTGAAAATACATATTCTTTTTTTATCATAAGCTCGGCTGATTTAATAAGGTCAACACATCTGTCCCCAACGTGTTCTATATCGCTTGCAACATGCATAAGGCTTGCTATCTGCGCGCCCTGTATCTCTGTCATAACACTGCTGCCCGAAAGATTGGACATATATTTTACAGTCTGATCCTGGAGCTTATCCACTATGTCTTCAAGACGCATGACCTCGTCTATTTCCTGCCTGTCAAGCTGTTTCAGGGCAAGCCTTGCATGGTCTATCATGGAATCCGCAAAATCGGCTATCCTTGACAGTTCTTTTACACAAAGATGCATCGCAAACACAGGCTGATCGAAGAGCTTTTCATCAAGATAACGGGGTGTGCTTTCATCAACGACATTTTCGTCACCCGGCACAAAAGCCCTTACAATACGCTCCATAAGTTCAAATTTATAACATAGCAGCAGCCAGACTATCATACATATTATATTGAAACAGGTATGAGCATTCGCTATCTGCCTCGGTATCACATCAACGCCGTCCGTTGCTCCGCTTGGAGAGATAAAACGTATAAATGTGCAATATAACGGTATGAGAAAAATGAAAACCACAGTACCGCTGATATTAAAAACAATATTGGCAAAAGCCGTCCTTTTTGCGTCCTTGCTTTTGCCGAAAGACGCAAGCAGCGACGGTATCGTTGCGCCTATATTTATACCCAAAATTATAGGTATAGAGCCTTCAAGGCTGATTATACTTGTTGTTCCGTCGGGACCTGCCTGTCTTGCAAAATTTTGCAAGATCGCAATAACGGCAGAGCTTGACTGTATGAGCGCAGTCATAAGAAAGCCCGCTATTGTTCCGAGTACCGGTATATTTGAAACATTTTTGATAAGCTCGGTAAAAAAAGGGCTGCCCGTAAGCGGTTTCATAACATTGCTCATGCTCACTATGCCAAGGAACAAAAGTCCGAAAGCAAATATGGTTTCACCTATATTTTTTACAAGTTCCTTTTTACCTAAGAAGTAGAGAATAAAGCCTATAAATATGATAGGCCAGATAAGGTCGTTAAGTGAAAACGCAGTCAACTGACCGGTTATGGTCGTACCTATATTTGCGCCCAGCACAATGGTTATTGCCTGCGGCAGATTCATCAGACCCGCGCTGACAAAGCCTATCGCCATAACTATCGTTGCAGCCGAGGACTGAAGCACAGCCGTTACAAGAGTGCCTGCTATTACGCCCATTATCGGGTTTTTTGTAAGTATCCCAAGTATTGCCTTCATTCTTTCGCCGGCAGATCTCTGCATACCTTCGCTCATCATATCCATACCGAATAAGAACAAGGCAATGCCGCCCAGCAATCCCGACAGTATACTCAGCCATTCGGACATTTCTAAAATTCTCCCTTCTTCACCATTATATTTAAATGATAACACAATATTTTGGATTTTCATATACCGAAAATTATTTTTTTTTAACTTTATGAAAAATTTACAATCGGAAATAAAAATTTGACCGATTTACTATTTATTCCAAACAAATTTTGTGCTATAATGAAATTGATATTAATAATAAACACTAAATAAAAGAGGTGAGATATATGAAAAAAAGAGTCGGAGTTATAGATATAGGTTCCGATGACATAACCCTGAATATTGCAGAAAAAAGAAATAACGAGCTGAAAAATATCGAAACACTCATACGTGACCTGAGCCTTGGGCAGGATACCTTTTTAAACGGTAAAATAACCTATGAAGGCGCCGAAAAAACATCCGCCGTGCTGCATGGTTTTAATCAGGCTTTAAAAGAATACGGCGTTTCCGAAACAGTCGCCATTGCAACGACCGCTGTAAGAGAGGCTTCAAATATGCCATATTTTGTTGAACAGCTGCGCATAAAAACAGGTATCGACATTGACGTTATAGACAGCAGCAGCGAAAAAATAATGATCGCAAAACGCATATATGCCGCCTTTTCGGATAAACTTGATGCAACGACACTGCTTGTGCATCTTGGCGGCGGCACAATAAGCCTTTCGCTGATGGTAAACGGCAAAATAACGGATACGCTCACACTGTTTACAAGCGCCCTCAGATTGAGCAAACAGTTTGAAAGCAGGGGCAGTATAGACCATTTGTATTATTCGGATGTAATAAAGGAATATCTTGAAGGTTATCTGTCCGAAATAGGGAAATTTCTTGATAAATCCGCGCAAAACTTTGTTATAACAGGCAGTATAGTCGAACTTATAGTAAAAATACTCGATATAAGATCCGAAAAGATCGATATAATAGATAAAGTAAGTTTTAACGAGCTTTATAATAATGTAAAAAAGAAAACGCCACAGCAGATATGCGACGACTACGATGTCAGCGCCGATACGGCTGATGTTCTTCTTACGGCAATAGTTATATTAAACAGGCTTATAAAGTTTACGACCGCCGAAAAGATGTATTGCCCTCACATAACCATAGGTGAGGCTATCGCTTATCAAATGCTTTTCCCGAAAGAAAGCGAGATAATAGACAACCGTTTTGCCGAATTTGCCATAATATCGGCAAAAAATCTGTGCCAGAAATTTCAGGTCAATGCAGAGCAAGCCGACAGAGTGGCAGAAACCGCGCTTATGATATTTGAACGCACCAAAAAATTTCACGGTCTTGGCAAAGACGAAAAACTTTTGCTTCACCTTGCCTGCCTTTTGCAAAATTGCGGTAAATTTATCAACGTTACACACCATCATATACACAGCTACAATATCATAAACGGGCTGAACATAGTCGGCATTGATGCAGCACAGCAGAAAATACTTGCACTTATAGCTTTCTATCACAATAAAAGCCCCAAAACAGATTCGGGGATGACAACAAAAGAGCTTGTTCTTGTATCGCAGCTAAGCGCAATACTCAGGCTTGCAAACTCTGTCAACAAAAGTTACAGCAAGGGCTTTGAAAAAATTGAAGCGTCTATGCGCGGCAGCAAACTTGTTATAACTATTTATACATATAAGAATATAGAGCTCGAAAAATGGTCGTTCCTTGCCTGCGCGCCGTTTTTCAGAGAAGTTTTCGGTCTTGAGGTCGAACTTGCAAAAAGGAGTGTTATGTAGAATGGATACATCTTTATATATAAACAGAGAGCTGAGCTGGCTTGAATTTAATTACCGTGTTCTTGAAGAAGCCTTTGATAAGACCAACCCTATACTTGAACGTTTTAAATTTCTGGCGATAACAGCATCCAATATGGACGAATTTTTTATGGTGCGTGTTGCATGGCTTACAGACCAATATTTTGCCGATTCAATAAGCCGCGATCCCGCAGGCATGACCCCAAAAGAACAGTTAACGGCAATTTCAGCTGCTGCTCACGATATGGTAGCAAAACAGTATAACTGTCTTAACCGACATCTTATACCGCAGCTTAAACAAAGCGGCATAGAATTTGTTGCCTTTGACAAACTGGAGCCAAAGGAAAGGGATTATGTAAAAACTTACTTTAAAACAACACTTTATCCTATAATAACGCCTATGGCTATCGATCAAAGCAGACCGTTTCCGCTTATATCGGGCAAGAGCCTTAATTTTATAGTCGAACTCGACGACGGAAAATACGCTTTTGTTCAAGTCCCGTCAGTTGTAAAACGGCTTTTCAAGCTGCCCGACGGCAACCGCTATATTTTTATAGAAGAAATAATACGACACTACATCGGCAGGCTTTTCAAGGGCTGCACGGTCATAAGCGCGCATTGTTTCAGAATAACGCGTGATGCCGATTTTGACATAGACGAAGAAGATGCCCACGAGCAACAGCGCGGATATTCCGCAGAACACCAGGGAGTAATTGTTCGTGTAATGGAT
>CANRCU010000024.1 GCA_947629215.1 uncultured Clostridia bacterium | reverse complement strand
TGAGACCGTAGCTTGCCATGGTATTCGGTCCTATGCTCTTATTCGGTTCATCTACCTTACCGCCTTCGAACCATTCCACTTTTTTATTGCTGCCGGTCAGTCTGTAAGTACTGGTCGATGAGGACTCGTCACATTCACAGCGTAAATCTATGTGGTCTACACCCACAAGGTCTATGGTATCCGTTATTTCACGTTCATTATCCTGAAAACATTTAAACGAAACGGAAGCGCAGAACTCACCGTCGGTGTGGTTCGGTGTGGTCATAATAAAATACCGGTCGCTTGCGCTTGCAGGCTGTATATTGTAATTGCCATCGTCCATGGGATTTTCGGCAAAACGGCTGAAAACGCTGTCCGAATAGCTCACAAGGGCTTTGTTGTCGTTGTTGGAAAACGGCAGTATCTCTATATGCGCCTTGCCTATGGCAATATCCGCATTGTCCTCGGTTTCTGCGGTAATGTCCAGACCAACGGTGTCCGTCAGACCTTCAAGACCCTCTTTTATAAAGGGTATATATACTTTCTTTTCCTTTTCGCCGGGCAGAAAATTCACATCGCCCATAACGGGTATATAGTGTTCGTCTGCCTTTGCGGTGTCTGCCAAGGTGGAAACATAAACGGAGAGATAATCGTTTATATTGCCCTGTCTTACCAGTTTAAGGGTAATGCCTTCCGCATCGGAAAAGCCCTGATAACTGTCTTTTTCAAAACCTACCCGACATTTTTCCACATTTTCGTCATCGTCAATATATATATTGCTTGTTATGCGTGAGCCAAGCTCGCTGCCGCCCGTGGGGGTACAGATGGCAAATAAAAGCAGCTCCTGTGTTTCGTACACATCATCGTCAAGAATTTTCACACGGAGGGTCTTATATGCTTCGCTCTCGTCAAAGTTCATCGTATAGGAAATGCCTTTCGTTTCCGCAAAACTTTCGGCATATGCTTTTGCGGCGTCCTTTGTTTCTTGGTCGGGTTCAAAAAAGCTGTCAAGGTCAAGCTCGTGTTTGCCCGTGTCATCAAAGTTGGGGGTGCTTTTGCCCGTGGCTTCGTCATGCATTTTATGAAGAGGTGAAGTATAATCGCCCGAATAGTCCGCAACGGGGGTCTCTTTCTCTGCGTCAAGACCTTCGTCTATGCTCATAACGGCAGGGGCGGCTGTATCTTCGGAACGCTCTACGGCAGCTCCCGACGGTAGCTCTTCTTTTTCAAGCTCGTAAAGCTGAGCAGCCGCACCGGAAAGTACTCTGTCGGTGGTAAACACCTTTTCTTTGTTCTCCTCTATTTGGCTTTCAAATACAGTGGGGTTATCTTCGCTTTTTTTAAGGTCGTGATAAAATCCGAGAGCGTCCTTTTCCTGAAGGACAAAGTCCTCCCCGTATTTTGCGGAAAGTTCCACAGCCTTTATGTCTATGCTGACTTTACCTTCCGTACCGCCGCGGCGTACAACATAAAAGTCAAATTCTTCCCCTTCTTTGGTGGAAATTTTTGGCGCAAGCACTTCAAACATACCGTTGGGATGTTTTTCCGCAAAAGCATCGCTTACACGCAGCGCCGATAAGTCCGGCTCGGGGGTCGTGTCCGCCCATACCGTGCTTGGCGCAGCTATTGCAGCCGCAAGCATAAGGGCAGTGAGCCTTTTGGAAAATTTTGTCATATTATCAGTCCTTTCCGTTATAAAAATTATAACCGTTCTTTATTTATATCAAGCCTTATACGGGATGTAAAACTGTTTTCTTCACCGTCAAAGGCAAATCTTGCACTGCCGTTGTATTTTTCGGCGGTATGGGATATGCTTTTAAGTCCGCAGCCGCCTTCACGCCGTCGGCTTATAAATGCCTCGGCGGGTAAAAATCCGTCCTCCGTATCAAACCTGCGGTCTGTATGCACATCTTTACAACTGTTGGTTATCTCTATGGCAAGGGAATTGCCTACCTCACCTATACGAATGTCTATCCATGGTTCTTTATCATAGTTTTTGCAGGCATTTATGGCATTTTCCATAGCGTTGCCAAGCAGTATGGTCATATCGGGAGGTTCTATATCGACCTCGCTGCACTCCGCCTGTACGGTGCATTTTATATTTTCGCCCGACGCAATACCCGTATAATATTGAAGCAGTCCGTTTACGGTCATATTGCCGCAGTATATTTTGTTTTCACGCTTTGATGCGGCAGTTATCATATCGGAAAGATATTTTTTCACACCGTCTGTATTTCCGTTTTCCAACATATGGTCAAGCATATTGAGATGGTGCTGCAGATCATGATGCATACGTTTTGTATTTTCCATATCTCCTATTATTTTTTCGTATTGCATTTGTTGAAGTTCCATTGTACGTATTTGCTCGCTTTCGGTTTTC
Organism: uncultured Clostridia bacterium; assembly: GCA_947629215.1. Lineage (GTDB taxonomy): Bacteria > Bacillota > Clostridia > Lachnospirales > CAG-274 > RGIG4310. Next base: position 13,137 of record CANRCU010000024.1, on the reverse strand, counting down.
TGCCTTAAAGATTCGCGGAACATCAGCCTGTATATAAGCACTTGATAAAACAGCAGCACAAGGAACATAACAAGCAGTATAAGATATACGCTGTATTCAAAATGATAGTATGTAATGTCTACACATACCATGACACCCAAAAAGACGATTGTGGAAATGATAAGTATAACAAATTCCCTCAGCATACTGTGAGTATCTATACGGCATATATATTCCCTTAATACCCTTGTAAGGAACATTATCATAGGGGGCAGCATGACCGCAGCGGTCACTGCGTAAAGTATCACGCCCTGAACGGAATATACCTCTCTGCCGTCGCTTAGAGGAGCGGCGCCGAATATAAGACCTTTCAGCAGGTTTACAAGACAGTATTGCAGCGCGCCGTAAAACAGCACCACAAAGAAAACAAGCAATTTTTTGATGATGCTCTCATATATCAGATATGAATATATCCCTACAGTCATCAGCACCGCAAGCATAGAAGTGACATTTGCGGCAATATCCGTATGTTTGCCAAGACTGCCCGTCATTATCCAAGCAAACACAAACCCGAGCAAAGCGGTTCCCACGGCAAGGCAGGCAAAAAGGCTGCTGCGTTTAAGGCGGCAATATTGCTGCGGAAAAGGCAGATATATCATAAATATACAGGGGAAAAGCTGTATAAAAAAACCTGCGGCGTCAATTGTCACGCTCTTCATTGTCTATTCTCCTTCTCTGCCTGAGTTTTTCAAATACAAAGTTGTCATATTCCCTGCGTATGGCGGCGCGGCGGCGTATGCTCAAAGGCAGTTCCGTACCGTTTTGGAGCGTGCATACATCGGAATTGAGTCGGGCAATATAATTCATGTTTACAAGAATGCCTCTGTTAAGTTTTAAAAATTCGTCGTTCATATTTTTTTCAAGCTCTTTGAAAGTTGTCAGGGCTTTTATGCAGCGACCGTCCGTCAGTGAAACAAGTACCGTATGGTTGCTGCTTTCCAGCAGATATATCTGATTTGTAAATACCGTGTATCTGTTCCTGTCCGATATAAGGGTGATAGGGCGGCTGTTTTCCCAACGCTTTTGTGTCAGTCTGCGGAAACATTCCACAATACCTTCCGTGGTCACGGGTTTTACAAGATAGTGTATGGCATATACCGAAAAGGCGTCTACCGCATGTTCCCGGCTGACGGTAACAAATACCACGGATGTTTCTGGGGATATACGGTTTAGCTTTTTGGCTATGTCTATACCGTTTTCCCCGGGAAGATATATGTCAAGAAAAACTATGTCAAAGGCAGGGACGGACTTCGCCGCTTCAATAAGGTCGCCGCCGTTGTAAAATTTCTCCGCGCTGCGGGTGGGATCCCATCCTTTCAGGGCTTCTTCAAATTGTTCCTGTTCTTGCTTGTCATCGTCACAAACAGCTATCCTCATATATGTTCTCCCCCTCATGTTTGATCTGTCCGCATATGTACAGTCGACCGTCGGCAATTGTAGATTCTTCATATTAATTAAAATTATATTATAAAAAAATATGTTTTTCAATGTTTGACTTCTGATTTTTACGTTGCCAAACCCGACGTTTGTGTTGTGTAAAGCTATAGGAATGCTCATGATTTTATTCGCATAGAAAAAGTGGCACAGATAATGCCTGCACCACTTTTAATACTTTTACCGATCATCAAAACCACACTGTTTGAGAGCCTTATTTTATATCATCATACCATGCGTGATTGTTTCGTCCCGTTTCTTTAACATGGTAAAGCGCCTTATCCGCGCAATCCTGCAAAGGTTTCAGCCTTGTCGAATCCTGAGGACATCTTGCAAGGCCTGCGCTGAATGTAACATTCATCATAACGCCGTTGTCCAACTCGGTTTCTTTAAGCTCGGCGCGCAGATTTGCCATTTTTGAATCTATGTCGGCAACACTCAGCGGCTCCGTTACCAGCACATTGAACTCGTCGCCGCCTATTCTTGCAACTATGCCGAAATCGTCAAATGTTTCCGAAAGACTTTTTGCGACCTTGCGAAGCACCTGATCGCCGACATCATGGCCGTAATTATCGTTGACATCTTTGAAATAATCTATATCAAAGAAGATAAATGTACATCTGACTACCGCATTTTTCTTTTCAAACAGCTTGTTCATGCGGCTTTCAAAACCGCGGCGGTTTATTACCTTGGTCAGCGGGTCTATATCCGTAAGGGTCTGTAAAGTTTCGTTCTCCTCATGTTCACGGTTATACAGAGAAACACCCAAAAGCAAAGTCGCAAGTATGAGCAGCGCAGCTATACCCGAAAGACGTATGATAAACTTGCCCATCGTGTCCGAAAGCTCGGTCACGGGTATGCGTATAACAAGGCTCCAGTTATCCATACCGTCTATTTTTATATAAGCCTGAGTATAGTTTATGCCGTTAAATTTAAAATTGATTATATTGTCCGCGCTGTCCTTGCGCATATTGTCTATCCACTTGTCATAATCATAGCCCTGCACGGCTTCTATGCGCGATTTTATAAGCCTTATATTGCTCCATGTACCGGGCGGATTTCCGTCGTCTTGCGAACAATTGACAAAGTTGCCCGAATACGGGTTCATAAGCGTTATGCTCGTTTCGTCCGAAAGCAGCTCGGTATAAGCGTTTTGCTGTATTTCTTCAAGATAGTATGTAAGAAAGATATATCCTGCGAACTCTTCTTTTTCGTATATCGGTGAAAACATAGTTATCATATTTGTTCCCGTCAGGCTCGAACGATAGGGCTGAGTTATATATATGCCCTCGTTGTCCGACAAGTCCGTAAGAAAGCCCTGGTTTTCTATATCCGTTATTTCGCCTTCAAGGCCGTAGATACTGCCGTTCGGGTCTATAAGACCGATGGTGTTGTAAGGCATATTTTCAACGGTCTTCTGAAGTTCTTTATAGCTGACCTCAAAATCTATATGTTCCTGCGCGGAAACTATATCCGCCGCCTGTACTATATATTTTGTCATCATCGAAAACGAGGTATCCACTTTTTCGGACATAAGGCTTAAAATGGAATTAAGCTGATTTCTTGTATTTTTGCTGATAAAGCCGCCCATTACGACAGAGCCGACGACCAGCACGGTCATACAAAAAACAAGATATATCGCTATTGACGAACCGTTCCGCAGATCGCGGTTTTTTGCCTTTTTTTTATTCATTTGGCGTCACCTGCCTCGCTTTGCTCATATTCCTGCTGATTGTCACGGTTTATAACGACCGTGCCGGTATCGATAAACTTATAATCGACAGTTTCGCCGTCCAATACGCTAAAAACGGTCTTTAAGCCCTCATAGCCCATATTGTACTGGTTCTGCACTATTGTCGATGCGTGCTGAGCTTCTTTTGCAATAAGCGCGGCTGTTTCGTCCGCATAGTCAAAGCCGACAAGCGCAATATTGTTCACGCCCTTTTCGTTTATGCCGTTTACAAAACCAACGGTAGAGCTGTTATTGCAGCCGAACATACCTTTTAAATTTGGATATTGCTCTATAAAATCGATACAATTTTGTTTTGCCCTGTCCTTGTTGCCGTCGTTTAATTTAACGTCGTCCAGAACGGTCCAGTTTGCGGGCGCATTTGTCGACCAGTATTGATTGAAACCCGCAAGGCGGTCTATAACGGTCTGTGACGAAGTTGAGGTTATCTGTATCGCTATCTCGGCTTTCTCGTCCTCGGATACGCCCAATTCCCGCAGCTGGTGCAGCATTTCTTCGGCTGCAAGCTCGCCTGCCTGTAAATTATCCGTCATATAACAGGTATCGAAACTTTCGTTGTTTATTATGGTATCGACCAAGGCGATAGGTATGCCCTTGCCGTAAATTTCGTTCGTTATATCCACAAGAGCGGCGGAACTTGCGGGCGCAAGTACGATACCGTCCGCATCGTGTTCGTTGACAGCCTCTTCAAGCAGCCTTTCCTGACCTTCCCAGTCGCCCTCGCTCTCCGGACCGCCGACATAAATATTACAGCCAAGCTCGTCGCCCGCGTCCGCCACGCCCTGTATTATATCCTGCCAGTACTGGCTTGTCATTACTTTCAATACAACATAAATATCCGGCTGTCCGTCCTTTATTTCGTTAGCGGGTTCAAACTCGTAAACAGTCGTTTCGCCGCCCGAAGTGTTGCCGGCTTTTTCGTCCGTTTTTGCGCAGCCCGACAAAACCATTGCCGCGCAAAGCATGATAACAGAAAATTTTTTATTCAACAACCCCATTAAATTCACTCCCGTTTTTGCTTATCAGATATATTCGTACCAACGCATACGCTGCGTATTTCAATTTTTCTGTTCGTCCGTTTTCGGAGCATTCAAAACAATGTCCGTATAGCTTTTTTTATTATAGCACAATATTTATCTTTCCGCAATAAAAATTTTTAATATTGATAAATGAAAATACGACAGGATTGAAAATCGGCGCTGTTTATACTTATGCTTTTTACCTTGCCGTTTGTGAAATATGCCGAATTTATGTTTGACAAAAAACAATTTTATGTAAAATATTGATTTTTTAAGCATTTAATTGTATAATTATAGTAATAATTTTGCCAACCAAGTAGGCTCTTGCCTTTCGGGCGGAGGATGCAAGCTCACAACGGATATAAAAGTTTCTGTCGGGCATAAACTATTTTTTGTACAAAGACAGATACTGTCCATGTTCGTGTGATAAAATATTTATAAATTCTATACGGTAAAAAGGTATTATAAGATGAATGATAAAATTACGGCTCTTTCGGATTCGGTCATACGATATGCCCAAAGTATGCTTGTTGTGAAACTGCGGTTTATGGATATGGCAATAAGCAGCTTAGCTGCACGGGCAAGCGACGTGACCGAAACGATATGTACGAACGGACAATTTGTATATTATTCGCCAAGGTTTGTTTTGAAATGTTACAAGCAATGCGCCACGTTTCCGACAAGGCAGTATTTACACGTGATTTTTCACTGTGTTTTCAGACATTTTTTTGTAAATACGCTTGTGGATAAGCAAAAATGGAATGTCGCCTGTGATATTGCGGTGGAAAATGCGCTGCTGGAGCTGGGGCTTGACTGTGTGACTATCCCAAATGACGCGGAAAGGATAAACGAAATAAACAAACTGAAAAAAGGAATAAAGTATTTTAATGCCGAACATATTTATAGGTATTTTCTGGACAAGGATAAAGAAATCGACAGGCTTGAAAAGTTGTTTGCTCAGGACGATCATTCTATATGGTATGACAGGGATGAACACGATGACGAAAGTCAAGACGAAAGCAATAAAGACGACCCGGGTTCGGGAAACCGAAACAATAGTTCCCCGGAAGAGAGTGACAGCCAAGACGAAAGCAATGAAGACGACCCGAACTCGGGAAACCGCAGCAATAGTTCCCCGGAAGAGAGGGACAGCCAAAATGATGCCGATAATGTGCAGGCTATGCGTGAACTTGAACAGCAATGGCGTGATATATCCGAAAAAATGCAACTTGATTTGGAAAGCTTTTCAAAACAGCAGGGCAACAAAAGCGGCGGTCTTATGCAAAGCCTTATGGAAGTGAACCGTGAAAAATATGACTATACGGCGTTTCTGAAAAAATTTGCCGTTTACGGCGAAGCCATGAAAATAAACGATGACGAATTTGATTATATTTTTTACACATACGGTTTGAAACTTTATAAAAAAATGCCGCTGATAGAACCGCTTGAATATAAAGATGTAAAGCGTATAAAAGAATTTGTTATCGCAATAGATACATCGGGTTCAACAAGCGGTGCACTTGTACAAAAATTTTTGCAGAAAACTTATAATATCTTAAAACAAGAGGAAAGTTTTTTTACAAAAATAAATCTGCATATTATACAGTGCGATGCGGCAATACAAGAGCATGTAAAAATAACCTGCCGGGAAGAATTTGACAAATATATCAATGAAATGAAAATAAAAGGTCTTGGCGGTACGGATTTTCGCCCTGTGTTTAGTTTTGTTGATCAACTTGTGGAAAACAAGGAGTTTTCAAACCTGAAGGGCATGATATACTTTACCGACGGTTACGGGTCTTTTCCCGCATACCGACCCGCATATAAAACAGCGGTGCTTTTTGTCGAAGACGGGTATAATAATTATGATATACCCGCGTGGGCAATAAAATTGATACTCAGACCGGAAGAGATTTGACCGTATGAGTGGTTTTCTTTTGGGTGAGCGCTTGGTGTTGTGTCGGGAACAGTCGGTTTTAAATACGCAGTTGCGGAATATTAATATAATTTACTCAGGGCAAAATATAGGGAGGTCAAAAATATGGGATTTGTAATCGAAAACAATATTTTGATGAGATATAAAAAAGACGATATGACAACCGATAAGGTATGTATTCCCGAAGGTGTTACAGAAATCTACGATTCTGCCTTTGCCGATTGTAAATATCTTAAAGAAATAAATATTCCCGACAGTGTCACTAAAATTGGGAAAACAGCCTTTTGTGATTGTAGAAGTCTTGAGAAAATAAATATCCCCGACAGTGTTACTAAAATTGATGCAGGAACTTTTATTTATTGTTCCTCTCTTAAAGAAATAAATATCCCCGACAGTGTTACAGAAATTTGCGATTCTGTTTTTTACTTGTGTGAATGTCTTAAAGAAATAAATATTCCTGAAAGTGTTACTTATATTGGGGGATGGGCCTTTTATAGTTGTAGCAGTCTTGATAAAATAAATATTCCCGAAAGTGTTACGGAAATCAACGATGCAGCTTTTGCCAATTGTAAATGTCTTAAAGAAATAAACATTCCCGACAGTGTTACTAAAATTGAGAAATTTGCCTTTTCCGGGTGTAAATATCTTAAAGAAATAAACATTTCCGACAGTGTTACTAAAATTGGGAAATCAGCCTTTTCTTGGTGTGAATGTCTTAAAGAAATAAATATTCCCGAAGGTGTTACAACAATCGAGGACTATGCTTTTCAAGGCTGCTATAAATTAAGTAGTATAAACCTGCCGAAAAGTCTGAAAAAAATAGGAAATTGTGTTTTTGATGAATGCAAAAATTTAGAACATCTTGACCTTAGTCAATATATTTTTAATAAGGTAAAAATACCTGCAGACCTTGTGAATTATTTCAAAGAATGCAGTAACAAGGAATGGGTGTACGTAATTTTATATCAGACGGAAAATATAAGAAATGTTTTGACGAAAAAATACATAAACGAAAACAACGCAAAAGATATACACAAACTGTTAAACGAACACTTGCTGACCGAAAATAAGATCACCAAAAAGGTTGCCTATGCGGCAGCAGATTATGTTTCGGGGTATTCTGATTTGTTGGAGAAAGAAGATGTCTTTAAAACAGCCGAAATTTTCAAGAACAAGAATTTTGAAAAATGCGTTGAAAAGCTGAAGGAAAATATAAAAATAAGAACATTATTTTCTTTGAATGCAGACAGCAAAAACAATTCAATCAACGAGCTGGTGATGTTTGTAATAGAGAAAATGAAAAACACCCAAATACATCCCGTTATACAAAAAACAATAAAAAGCGGTGTTAAATATAAAAACAGCAAAAATATTTGCCCTGTAGAAGTTTTTCGGCTTATGATGTCGGAATATGCTTATCAATTTGACAATTGTTCGGAGATAGTACACGGAGAAATGTCTACATTCAGGCAGTTGACCGATATGTCAAAATACAAAGAAAGCGAAACAGCAAGGCGTATCCGTGATATGCTCGACTTAAATGAAGAAATATTTGAAAAAAAATTGACCCATAACGACTATAGGTATTTTATTATACCGTATGTAATATATTGCAAAGACCCTTCAAAAATAATAAGAAAAATTAAATATAACAAAAAAAACGAAATGGCAAAGAAAAGGTATTTTGCCGAAAATCTTGAAAAGGCATTTATGCTGAGCGATTCCGGTGAAGCAATAGAATACTTCTACAGAGAAGATATGCTTTATGAATATGCAAAAATGAGAGGCAAAACTGCTATGGAAATATATGACCTGGAAGAAATGAAAAAAAGCATATCGGGTAATATTTCCTATTTAGGCTTTGACGAGAACGGTGTGATCAGATACGAAGAGGGTGATGTAAAACTTGTTGTAAGTATACGGCATGATTTTAAACTTGCAATAGAAGGTGAAGTGGCGGGCAAGAAAGTAAAAAGTGTTCCCAAAGAAGGCGCACACCCTATAGTTCTTGATATTATAAAGAAAGATATTGCAACACGAAGAAAAGATGTAAAAGAATTTGTGAAATACAGACTTGAAAATATGCGTATGATGCATATATACGCAACACATATTTCGGAATATATATGGAAAAATATCTATATAGTGCATCCGATAATAAGCAAAATATTGGAAGGTATTGTCTGGATAGACAGTGAGGGAAAAACGTTTACCGTCAAGAACAAAACGGTTATTGATGTGAACAACCGTGTATATGAACCAAAAGGCGAAATAGGGGTCGCGCATGTGTTGGATATGAGCAGCCTTGATATAAAAAAATGGCAGGATTATTTTATGACAAACAATATAAAACAGCCATTTGAACAGATATGGGAGCCAATAATCAAAGTAAGTAATTTAAAAAACAGATACAAAGGAATAACTATTACATCAAAAGAAAGAAGCAAATTAAGAACAATTTTGAAACGCAAAGACATAGAAGTTTATTCTGATAATGATTACGATATGGGTTGGGTTATATGTTTTAATAAATGCATTAAAATGAAGTATGATGTTAATTCCGCAGAGGAAACAATAACATTCGGTACAGCAAAACTTTTAAAAGACGCAAACAAATATAAGCTTAATGCAATTTTGTTTGAATTGGAAAAAGCAGCGATCAGAAGTGATATTGCAGCCGACAGAGTGGAAAAACTGACCGAAACAATATTGTCATCCTATACGGCGGCGCAGTTATCGGAATTTATAACACTTGCGGCCGAAAGCAAGGCAACATCCTGCGCAGCGGTTTTGCTTGACTACAAAAACAAAAACTTTGGCGAAGATAAGTTTATGGATGAATTTGTACTTGAGTGGTGAGAGGCACACAATGAATATAAAAGAGGCAAAAGAACAGATAAAAAACGCTATGACGGCTTATTTTACAAAAGATAAAAACGGCGAATACATAATACCCGTGGAAAAACAGCGTCCGATATTTCTTATGGGACCGCCCGGCATAGGCAAAACGGCAATAATGGAACAAATAGCGGCGGAAATGGGCGTGGGGCTTTTATCATATTCCATGACGCATCACACAAGGCAGAGCGCATTGGGTCTGCCGTTTATAGAACACAAAATTTACAAGGGCAAGGAATACGATATTTCAGAATATACAATGAGCGAAATAATTGCCGCTGTCTATGATATGATGGAGGAAACAGGCATTGAAGAAGGCATATTGTTTCTTGACGAAATAAACTGTGTTTCCGAAACGTTGGCGCCCGTTATGCTGCAATTTCTGCAATATAAGGTCTTCGGAAGGCATTGTGTTCCCGCCGGTTGGATAGTTGTTACGGCAGGCAATCCCCCGGAATACAATAATTCCGTGCGTGAATTTGACATAGTGACCTGGGACAGGCTTAAAAGAATAGATATTGAACCCGATTTGGGCGTATGGAAAGAATATGCTTTTGCAAGAGCCGTACACCCCGCTGTGCTTACATATCTTGATATAAAAAGAACGGATTTTTACAAGGTGGAAAGCAATATCGACGGCAAAACATTCATAACCGCCCGTGGCTGGGAAGACCTGAGCCAGATGATAAAACTGTATGAAATGCACGGTATTGCCGTTAATGAAAAACTGACATCGCAATATATACAAAACAAAAAAATCTCGCGAAGTTTTGCTATGTATTATGACCTTTTCAATAAATACAAAAGCGATTATCAGGTAGATAAAATACTGGACGGCAAAGAAACGGAAGAAATTGCGGAGAGGGCAAAAAAATCAAAGTTTGACGAAAGGCTCGCGCTTATCAGACTGCTGCTTGACGCTGTAAGCGAAGAAACAAAAGCGGTGATAAACGAAGAGAAAGTGCTGAAAGAAACGCTTGGCGCGCTGAAATCTTTTCGCACGAAATTGACGTCCGAAGTCACACCGAAAAAAGTGCTTGGCGAACTTACAGCAAATACAAGAAAAAGAGCAAGCTCAATGAAAACATCAAGCAGCGGCTCAAAGGACAAAATTTCGGTATTGAAAGAAACCGCAAATATACTGAGTGAATACAGCGCCCTTATTGAAAACGAAAACGACCCCAAGACCGCTTTCGGGATAATAAAAGAGAAGTTTGACAACAGAGTAAAAAATCTTTCCCGGACAGCCGAAAATACGAAAAAGAAATTATCCAATATGTTTTCTTTTCTTGAAAAAGTTTTCGGCGAAGGTCAGGAAATACTTATTGTTATCACCGAATTGACCTCCAATGTCTATACCGCCGGATTTATAGGCAAATATGGCTGTGACGAATATTTCAGACATAATAAAGAGCTGCTGTTTTATGAAAGACAGAAAGAAATAATTGCGGAGATAGAAAGCCTTGAAGAGCTGTAACAATATAAATCTAAGGGAGATGATGAAATGAACGAATTGCAGATAAGCGAATTGACAAAGCGTTCTATCACAAGCTGGGATTTTGCGGCTATGAAATCACAGCTTAAAAATATTTTGAAAAAATACAATATAGTTTATACCGACGAAAAGGAAGCAAAGTCCGACAAAGCAGAGCTTAACAAAATAAAGAAGGCTATAGAGGACAGGCGCAAGGAGTACAGAAAAGAGTGTCTTGCACCTTATGAAAAATTAAAGCCGCAGGTAGATGAACTTGTGGATATGATAGACGGCAGTTTAACTTATATTGACGGTGTCGTCAAGGTATACAAGGCTCAAAAAGAGGAAGAGAAATTAGCGGAGGTAAAGGCTTATTATGACAAGCAGTCAGCCGTTCTCGGCGAATATGCGGAACCGCTGTTCAATGTTTTTCTTAAAGACAGCAAGTGGCTGCAGGTCACGCACTCGATAAACGAATGCAAAAAAGAAATTTTATTTGCGGTAGAAAAATCAAAAAGAGAGATAAATGAGATAAAAGCGCAGGGTTCGCCGTTTGTTTCAACGCTTTTGGACGACTATGCAAACGGAAAGAGCCTTGAGGATATACAAAAGCATAACGAAGAGCTTTTGACAATAACAAAGCGCGCAAATATAAATTTTGAGACCGCCGCTACTCAAAAAGAGGCGGTCGCCGACAAAGAAAACGGCACGGCTTTGAAAGTATATGCAAGCAAGGCACAGCTTGAAAGCCTTATTGATTTTATGAACGCTATAGGCGTTGAATATGAATATATCTGACCCGAGGAAGATGAAATGTTTTCTTTACTTAATGACGAACAGAAAACGGCAGTTATGCATACCGAAGGACCCGTACTTATTATTGCGGGACCGGGAACGGGTAAGACTTTTACGCTTGTAAAGAGGATAGCCTTTCTTATTATGCAAAAGAAGGTCAGACCGTCCGAAATAATGGTCGTTACATTCACGCAAAAGGCGGCGCGAGAGCTGCTGACGCGCATATCGAACGAGTTATCGGGATATGACCTGAATATCAGCGATATGTACATAGGTACTTTTCATTCGGTTTGTCTGCGCCTGCTGCGTGAAAACGGCATAAACACGGGCGAAAACCGTGTATTTGACAGTTTTGAACAGGCATATTTTGTATGCCGCAATATAGACAGCTTTATCAATCTTTCGGGGTTTAAAAAAAATATTTCGGCTTACCGCGGCGACTGGGGATATGCGCTTGAAATATGTCGGTATGTAAATCAGTTAAGGGAAGAGCTTGTGGATATACAGGATATGAAAAAATGCCCCGATGACGAGATACACCTGCTTGCAAAAATTTTGGAGCGGTATAACAGGCTTACGAATAAAAACTCGGCATTGGATTTTTCATCCATACAGACCCGTACTTATGAGATGCTGACACAAGACCCCGAAATACTTGAAGCCCTGCAAAACAAAATAAAATATGTGATGATTGACGAGTATCAGGATACTAATTATATACAGGAACAGTTGGCTCTGCTGATAGCGGCAAAGCACAAAAACATCTGTGTTGTGGGCGACGATGACCAGGGGCTTTACCGTTTCAGAGGCGCTGCCGTAAGAAATATCTTAGAGTTCCCCAAAAATTTTGAAAACTGCCGTATAATACACTTAAACAAAAATTATCGCTCCGAAAGCAGTATCATTGATTTTTACAACAAATATATGCAGTCTTACGAGTGGGGAAAATTCCGCTATGAAAAAAATATGATCGCGGCAAAAGCCGAAAACGGCAAAAAGGCTGTATTTACCTGCCGTGGGGAGGAAACGGCGGATCTTATTTTAAAACTTATGGAAAACGGGAATATTTCGGACTTTAACCAAGTGGCGTTCCTGTTTCGCTCCGTAAAGAGCAGTGAGGCAAAAGAGCTGGCGGAAATGCTGGAACAAAAAGGCATACCCGTTTATTCGCCACGTTCCGATATGTTTTTTGAACGTAAGGAAGTAATGCTGATGTTGGGCTGTCTGATATGGTGCTTTAAAACTTATCTGACAGATTTGAAAAAAGAGTGTTTTTCAAAACCGATAAGCTCGGAATTGCGGCAGTATTACAAAAGCTGTGTAAAGGCGGCAGGGGCAGAGCTGAAAATCAATGAAAAGCTGTATGAGCTGATAGACGGCTTTTGTATAACGATAAGCGGTCTTAAAGGGGAAAGCGAACTGTCGCTTTTGGGTATCTTTTATAAAATAATTGCTTGTGAACCGTTCAAAACTTATCTTGAAACAGAGATGACCGACAATGTGCTGAAAAACCGCGCGGCGTGCAATCTTGCGGAAATTTCACGAATGTTGGGCAAATATGCTTTGCTGCACGATATGTATAAAATTTCAGGCGACAATAAGGTTGCAATGGCGGAATATCTTTTTAATGTTTATCTTAAATATATGTATACGGACGGCATCGGCGAATATGAGGACGAGGCGGAATATGCGCCCCACGGCTGTGTGTCGTTTATGACTGTGCATCAGGCAAAAGGGCTGGAATTTCCCGTTGTGATAGTCGGCTCTCTTGACAGCACGCCAAGGGATAAAA
>CANRCU010000023.1 GCA_947629215.1 uncultured Clostridia bacterium | reverse complement strand
TAAATTCAATTATACCATAAAAAGGTTGGACCTTGTTTTTTATTTTTAGTGTTACCTATCTATTGTACCTCAACAAATATTAAAATTTGCAGAATCAAATTCGCCGAACGGTCATATTTATTAAAAAAAGCGTTAAAACGGTATGTATTATGATAGATTTGGGAACATTTCAAAAAGGCCCCGTGACCGTTATAGTAAAATACAGGGGAGATTTTGGGGCTATGCCCTCGGGGCTTATGATAAAGGCGGAGGACCTTGGCGGCGGTTTTGCCGTTGTGATGCTGTATGCCGAAAATATAGGGGCTTTTCTTGAAAGCCCGTCGGTCGTCTATGCCGAGGCGGACAAAACGCTCGTATATCAGCAGACCGAAATATCGGGCGGCAGCGGTGAATTTTACTGCGGCGAGGATACGGGGCTTGACGGAGAAGGCGTTGTGGTGGGTGTGATAGACAGCCGTATAGACGTGGAGCATCCTGCGTTTAAAAATACCGAAATAAGCTGTATCTGCGAAGAAAATATATCCGAAAGCTCCCACGGCACAAATGTGGCGGGCATAATAGCGGCGGCTGCGCCCAAAGCGGAAATAATAGGCATAGGTATAAGCGGCGCGGGGGCGGATGTTGCAAAGGCGTCCGAGATAATGGCGGCGGTAGAACGGCTGGTGGAGTTGTCATCCGGCAGACCGCTCGTTATAAATATCTCGTACGGCACAAACGACGGTTCGCATATGGGCGACAGCCTTTTTGAAGAATATCTGAACGGTGTCGCTCAGAACGAAGCTACGGCGATAGTGGCTGCGGCAGGCAATTTCGGCAGCCTTGCAAGGCATTTTTACGGAGTATCCGACGGGAGTGTCATTTCGGCTGAAATATCGGTCACGTCAAAAAATTTCAGAGTGGGCATATGGCGTAATTTTGCCGATGTTTTTTCCGTGCAGCTTACAGCGCCGAACAATGAAACTTTTACGCTTTCCGAAAGGACGGGCAATATTTATTTTCACGGCAATATCGGCGTTTTTCGTGACGGACCTGCGCCTTATTCGCTCAATGCGGGGACTTATATCTCTTTTGAAAACGCCGAGGGCGGTATCTGGCGCATAACGCTCTATCCCTACAGCCTTGCAACGGCAGGGGCGGTCAATATGTGGCTTAGCGCAAATATTTTTGTGCAGCCTTTTGCGGACACCACAATAACCGTGCCTGCCTATGCCGAGCGTGTCATAACAGTTGCGGCTTACGACCCGCGCAGCGATTCGGCAGCGCCTTTCAGCGGCCGCGGATATTCCGCCGACGGGCTTATAAAACCCGATATAGCAGCGCCGGGCGTGGATATTCTGACAGCAGAGAACGGCGGCGGTTATACGACCGTATCGGGGACGAGTTTTTCTGCTCCGTTTGTAGGCGCCGCCTGCGCTCGGCTCATGCAATGGGGGATTGTGCTCGGCAACGATCCGTTTTTATACGGGCAAAGGCTGAAAGCATATCTCCGCAGGGGCGCAAGGCGTTTGCGGGGTCTGTCATATCCCAACAGGGAATGGGGCTACGGGGCTTTGTGTATGGATGAAACGCTGAAATTATTGGAAAAAGAAAAAATGGGGTGAGCGCAGATGACGGACGAGGAAAAAATATATTCCGACGAATATGCGGATATAGTGGCTATTGCGGGTGATTTGCCAGAAAGCCTGCTGTTTTCGGAAGATGCGCTTGTACGTTATTTCGGCAGCAGATTTTCGGCTGTATATGTCAAAAGAAGTCTGCTTGCGCAGTTCGGTATATCCGTAAAGTGCTTTGAACCGTTTGTTTTGGGGCTTTCCGAAAGCTGGCTCACCGATACGGGCATAACTCAGGTACTTAACAGCGGTACTTTGCAGGCGGACGGAACAGGCGTTCTTATAGGTATAATAGATACGGGCATAAATTATGCCGACGAGGCTTTGATATATCCCGACGGCACAAGCAAAATAGCCGCCTGTTGGGATCAGGAGAACCGCAGCGGAACACCGCCCGAGGGGCAGCTTTACGGTACGGAGATATTGCGCGGTGATATAAATGCTGCGCTTGAAAGCGGAGAACTTCTGCCCGTGGCGGAAAACTCCGGACATGGCACAAGGCTTGCAAGAACAGCCCTTGGCGCAGCTCCCGGGGCAGAGCTTATCGTTGTAAAGCTGAAACGTGCAAAAAAATATATCATGGAAGAAAATTTGTTTGAAGATGCGGACGCTTTTGAATCCGGCGATGTTATGGCGGGGCTTGAATATATAGTGAACAAAAGAGCGGAGATAGGGCGTCCCGTTTCGGTGGTGATAGGGCTTGGCACAACGCAGGGCGCGCATAACGGGTTATCCATACTTGAACAGTATATAAGCGAGCTTTCTTTGTATGCCGGGGTCTGTATCACCGTCGCCGCAGGTAACGAGGGGCTTACGCAGCATCACTGTTTCACAAGAGCCGACGAAGTGTCACGGACGATAGAGCTGAGCGTGGAAAACAGCGAGGGCTTTACGATGTGGCTGTGGAACGACTATCTTTGCAGGCTGAGCGTGGGCGTGATAAGCCCGATAGGCGAAACGGTGCAGCCCGTGCAGCCTGTGAATCTGAGTTCAAATAATTTCAGTCTGCCGCTCGGCAGCGGAAATATCGGCATACAATACAGGCTGCCCATAGGCGAAAAACAGCTGTCGGTCATAACGCTGCAAGCGCCTATAAACGGTATATGGCGCATAAACCTTAATTTCGGGCGAACGGGGCTTTGCGGCGCGGACGCCTGGCTCCCGCTCGCCAGGCTGCTGAAAGGCAATGTCGTCTTTACAGCCCCAAGCACGGCATCGACCGTGACGGTGCCGTCAACGGCGCCGCTTGTGATTGCTGTCGGCGGTTACAACGACAAAACGGGCGGTATATATGAAAACACGGGCAGAGGTCCGAATACACGCTCGACCGTCAGACCCGATATAGTAGCGCCTGCCGTGGATATATACGGCGGCACGGGTACAAGCAGCGCGGCAGCCATAACGGCGGGCGCGGCTGCTCTGCTTTTGCAGTGGGGCATAGTGCAGGGGAACAATCCGTCGGTCATGACCGATATAATCAAAACATATCTCATAGCGGGCGCAAACAGACCTGTCAGCAATATAGAAACAGGCGCGGAGGGATTCCCGAACAATATATGGGGGCATGGAAAATTAGACCTGTATAATACGTTCAGACAGATTTTTTAGTTGACCCGCAGAGGATTTTGTAATAAAATGTACTTGACGAAAACTACGGGAGCGCTCCCGAAAAATAAGGAGAACAAAAATGAGGATAGTTATAAAGATAGGCAGCTCGACGTTGACGCACAGCACGGGTATGCTGAATATACGTTTGGTGGAAAAACTTTGCAAGGTAATATCGGATATAAAAAACAGCGGTCACGAGGTGGTTTTGGTGTCCTCGGGCGCGGTAGCCATGGGGCTTGGCAAACTGAACCTTACCGAACGGCCGTCCGACAACCCGTCAAGACAGGCGCTTGCGGCTGTGGGGCAGTGTGAGCTGATGTATACTTATGACAAGCTTTTCGGCGAATATAACCACACGGTCGGACAGGTGCTTCTGACGGGTAACGATATTTCGGGCGGCAACAGGCAGAATATCGAAAACACGCTGGATCGTCTGCTTGAAATGGGCGCTATACCCGTTATAAACGAAAACGATACCGTCAGCCTTGATGAAATGGAGCAACTGAACGCTTTGGGCGACAATGACACGCTTGCTGCGATAGTTGCCGTTTTTGTAAAAGCCGATCTGCTGATACTGTTGAGCGATATTGACGGTATGTATACCGCAGACCCGCGCAAAGACCCCGATGCAAAGCTCATACACCGCATAAAAAACATTACGGACGAGATAGCGGCGGGCGCAGGCGGCAGCGGCACAAACCAGGGAACGGGCGGTATGCGCACCAAGATAAATGCGGCTAAAATAGCCTGCGGAAAGGGTATAGATATGGTGATAGCAAACGGTGACCGCCCCGAGAACCTGTATGATATAATGGAGGGGAAAGAAGTCGGCACTTATTTTGAAAAAAAGGTATGAGCCGAGGTCACAGGCTTTTTGCATATTCAAGAATATCGTCTTTGTCATAGGTGATGTCGGGCTTTATCCCCGTGCCGTGTATACTGCCGCCCGACGGGGTCTTCAGGCGCGCGGAGGTAAATTTGAATGCATAGCCGCCCGGAAGGGGATATTCGCTTTGGGCTACGCCCTTGCCGTATGAAGTCGTGCCGACGACAGTCACATTGTCAAGGTTTTCTTTTAAAGCCATTATAAAAAGCTCTGCGGACGATGCCGTCCATTTGTTCTGGAGTATGATTATCTTTTGGGGCGTAAGAACGGCTGAGCCGCGGCTTTTTATTGTCTTGTATTTTTTCTTGCTCTCCATGCCGTAGACGACCTTGCCTTTGTCAAGAAACATATCCGCAAGTTCAACGGCGCTTTTGACATCGCCGCCGGTGTTGTTTCTTAGGTCTATTATGATTTTATCACAGTTTGTCAGTTTATCTTTTTCTTTTTTTATTTTGTTTATTGCGCTGTCGGCGAAAATGTTGAAGGAAACTGTACCCGTTTTGCCTTCTGCAAGTATTTCTGTTGTCTTATGCGCATTTTTAAAATCTTTTACTTCGTTTTTATATGTACCCGCTGCAAATAAGTGGAAATAGGGGTCTTCTTTTACAAGTTTTTCTTGATAAAGACCTATTGTCAGATAATCAAAATTACCTAAAGACAGTTTTTCGCCAAGGTGTTCTTTTGCCTCGTTATCAAGCGTCTGAGTATAGATATAGTTGTTGACGAGCTTGACTTTGAGCATGGTATATCCGTAGTTGAAGAAATAAAGCGTAAGAAACGCAAATACGGCTATCAGCAGCTCTGCCTGAGAGCGTTTATAGAGTTTGGTCACATAATTCGGGTCTTGCATTTTTGCCTTGTTTTTTTGAAACAGGGCTTTTATTTTAAGTAAAATTTTTTTCATATCACAAAAAACCTCCGTTTACGCGAAGTACTTGACCAGTTACATAACTAGAATCATCGCTTGCAAGAAAAAGCGCGGCTTTGGCGACCTCTTCGGGTGTGCCGTAACGCATGAGCGGTATTTCGTCGGTCAGCGCGGAACGTTCTTCCGGCGTGAGGCAGGCGTTCATTGCGGTATCTATCACACCGCAGGCAATGGCGTTGACCCTTATGCCGTTTGGCGCGCTTTCTTTGGCAAGGGCGCGTGTAAAGCTGTCCATTGCGCCTTTTGTCGCCGAGTAGACGGTTTCGCACGAGGCGCCGACTTCGCCCCACATTGAGGATATATTTATTATGCTGCCCCTGCGGCGTCTGAGCATACCTTGAATGGCAAGGTGTGAGCAGTTTAGCATGGTGTTTATGTTGGCGGAAATTATGCGCTGCCATTGGTCGGGCTGCATGGTATTGAACAGACCGATATAAGAGATGCCTGCGTTGTTTATAAGGCAGTCTATACCGTCAAGCTCTGTTTCGGCTTGAGCAAAAACGGCTTTTGCCTCGGCATAGTCCGACATATCGCCTTGGTAGGCTTTTGAGTGCGGGCTGTATTCAAGAATTTTTGGGAGTATGTCGTCGGGGGCGGTTATGTGGTAGTTAAGGGCTATCGTATAGCCGTTTTTGGCAAATTCAAGCGCTGTGGCGCTGCCTATGCCGCCTGCGCCGCCTGTGATGAACAGTGTTTTATGCATGGGATATTCTCCTTTGTTGTATGCTTGTTTATCTTATTATAATGCAAATATGAAATTTTAACAAGAACTTTTGATATATTTGCTTGTTTTTGAATATGATATAGAAAGGTGTTTTTTACGGGACAGGAACAAACAAGGGGGCTAAACATATGAGGTTTTCGAAAATTTTGGCGTCGGTGCTGTGCGTTGTGTTATCGGCGGTGAATGTATGCGCAGCCGAGCCGGATATAAAGGCGTTGGGCGCTGTGCTTGCAGACAGAGCGAGCGGACGCATATTATGGCAGAAAAATGCGGACAAGGCGTTTGCGCCCGCAAGCACGACAAAAATAATGACGGCTGTTATCGCGCTTGAAAATGCGGAACTCAATGACAAAATAACCGTTACGCGCGAAGCGGCGCTTGCGCCGAAAGTCAGATTGGGGCTTAAAGAGGGCGAGGAGTTGACCGTTGAGCAGCTGTTATACGCTTTGATGCTGCGTTCGGCAAATGATGCGGCTGTTGCCCTTGCCGTGGGGATAGGCGGCAGTACGGAAAAATTCTGCGAAAAAATGACCGAAAAAGCCGCGCTTATCGGCTGTACCGACACGGTTTTCGTTACCCCGAACGGCCTTGACAGCGGCGACCACCATTCCACACCGCGTGATATGGCAAAAATAGCCGCATATGCGCTTGATAACCCCGATTTTGTGCGTATTGTCGGCACTAAGGAGGTGTCTTTTTCAACAAATAAAAATACATATCATCTTACGACCACGGACAGGTTTTTAAGCGAGTATAACGGCGCGATAGGCATAAAAACGGGTTTTACGGGCAAGGCAGGGCATTGTTTCGCAGGCGCGGCAGAACGTGACGGAATAAAGCTTGTGTCGGTGGTGTTTGCAAGCGGCTGGGGCAGTGCAGGCAAAGAAAGCAAGTGGACGGATACAAAAAAACTGATGGATTACGGCTTTGATAATTTTAAGGTCGTACAGCCCGTGAAAAAAGGCGAATTTGTAAAAAAAATAGAGGTGAAAGGCGGCAAAAGCGCCGGTGTGGACACGGTATTCGGCAAAGATGTACAGACGCTTATGAAAAACGGGGAAAAATACAGCGTAAATTGCGACTATCCCGCCTTTGTCAATGCACCCGTGACGGCAGGCGAAAGACTCGGCACGGCAAAACTTGTCATCGAAGGCGAAACAATAGCCGAAGTACCCATAATAGCCGCAACCGACGTTAAAAGTATGAGCTTTGCCGATTATCTGGAATATATTGTTGCAAAATGGATAGGAATAGTGATATAATACTATCAATAAGAACTTATTCAAAAGAAAAATTTATTTCTGTGGCTTGGTTCTTATTGATTCCCAAATGGTACGGTAACTTATACATATAAAAATTTATTTGTATACATTATCATTTTCAAATTACAATATTTTCAACTCAGGAGAGTAAAATGGAAATAATAACAAGATGTCTTGAAAACAACATTGAACTCAAACAACTAAAACAATATGTACACGATGACAAAACGCCCGTGCTTGCAACGGGTATGGCAGATTCGCAAAAGGCGCAGGTCATTATGTCGCTTGGCGGAAAAAGCGTGCTTGCAGTCGCCTCGTCGCAGCTCAAAGCTCAGGAATTGTATGCCGATTTGAGTTATTTTGACAAAACGAATATTATGCTCTATCCGTCAAAGGATATTATTTTTTACAGCGCCGATATAAAAAGCCGCGATATAATAAAGGCTCGCTTTGAGGTCATCTCACGCTTGCTTGCGGGCGATAACATAACGGTCGTGGCATCGGTCGAGGCGCTTTTTGACAGGCTTGTCCCGCCCGAAGTGTTCCGCGAAAATGTGCTTGAACTAAAAATCGGTTCGGAGATAGGGACGGACGAGCTTGCAAGGCGGCTGGTGCTTATGGGTTATGAGCGATGCGAGGCGGTCGAGGCGCAGGGGCAGTTTGCCATAAGGGGCGGTATAGTCGATATTTTTCCTTCCATCGGCGAAAATCCCGTGCGCATAGAGCTGTGGGGCGATGAGATAGACTCCGTAAGGATAATGGACAGCTTTTCACAGCGTTCCGTCGAAAACACGGATAATGTGAAAATATACCCCATAAGCGAGCTTGTTTACAGCGAGGAACTTATCGTCAAGGCGGTCGCGCGGCTGAAAGCAGAGCTTAAAAAGACAAATAATACCAAACTTAAAGAAACGCTTGAAGAGGTCATAGAGCGTATAGAGAACGAAAAGACCTTCCCCGGCGTTGAAAAATATATAAATATGTTTTATGACGAAACCGCGCATTTGCTGGATTATATGCCAAAAAACACAGTGGTTTTTTTTGACGAACCCGAAAATATAAGGGAACAGAGCGAATTTGTATTGAACGAATTTACACAGAGCATAGAGGACCGTATAAACGCAGGCAATATGCTGCCGCAGCAGCTTGAAATGGTGTATGGTTACGAACAGATAGTTGCAAAGTGCATAAAATATAAACTGGTGCTTTTTACGGCGCTTTTGGGCAGCCTGCGTGATTTTAAGCCAAAAGCCGTTATCGATTTTAAAGTCAGGGGTATGGAAACCGTCCGCGGCAGTACGCATATGATATTCGAAGACCTTGAATTTATGTGTAAAAACGGCTATACGGTGCTTGTGCTGGGCGGCGGTTCGGCGCGCTGCGAGCGTATACTCGAGGAACTGCGCCAAAGGGATATACCGTCCGCCATGCTTGCCGATAAAGACGAATACAGCAAAGGCGTAGTGTATGTCGGCAAGGGCAGCCTTACGCAAAGTTTTGAATATGCCGCCGATAAATTTGCCGTCATAAGCATAAACGAGCAGCGTGAAAGAAAATCGCGCAGACGCCGCGCGCGCAAGGACAAGACCGCCGTTATAGAAAATTTCAACGATCTCAAAGTCGGGGATTATGTTGTGCATGAAAATTACGGCATAGGCGTTTTTCGTGGCATAGAGCAGCGCATAGTCGAGGGCGTGGCAAAAGATTATATAAAAATAGGTTATGCCGACGAGAGCAATCTTTATATATTGCCAAACCGTATGGACAGGCTGCAAAAATATATAGGCGGCAGCGAAAACGGGCAAGGTCCCAAACTCAGCAAATTAGGCGGCACGGCATGGACAAAAGCCAAGGAAAGGGCGCGTAAAGCGGCTTATGAACTGGCAGGCGAGCTTATAAAAATATATGCCGAGCGTCAGGCGGCAAAAGGCGTTGTCTATGGCAAAGACACGCTTTGGCAGCATGAATTTGAAGAGGCTTTCCCCTTTGAGGAAACACAAGACCAGATAGACGCCATAGCCGATGTAAAGGCTGATATGGAGCAGGGCAAAGTCATGGACAGGCTTATCTGCGGTGATGTCGGTTTCGGTAAAACGGAGGTCGCCCTGCGCGCGGCATTCAAGACCGTTCAGGAGGGCAAACAGGTCGCCTATCTCGTACCTACGACAATACTTGCAAATCAGCATTACAAGACCTTTTCTTCAAGAATGGAAGATTATCCCGTAACGGTAGAGTTGCTCAACCGTTTCCGCACGCCGAAGGAACAGAAACAGATAATCGCAGGGCTTGAAAACGGCAGCGTCGATGTGGTCATCGGTACGCACAGACTGCTTGGCAAAGATGTTGTCTTTAAAGACCTGGGGCTTGTTATAGTTGACGAGGAACAGCGTTTCGGTGTAAGTCACAAAGAAAAACTTAAAAAGTTAAAAAGTAATGTCAATATACTCACCCTTACCGCAACGCCCATACCGCGTACTCTGCATATGAGCTTGTCGGGCATAAGGGATATGAGCCTGCTGACCGAGCCGCCGAACGACAGAATACCGATACAGACCTATGTTATGGAATTTGACCCCGAATATGTCAGAAACGCCATTCACAGGGAACTTGCGCGCGGAGGTCAGGTATATTATCTGCATAACAGGGTACACAATATAGAGGACACGGCAAGAAAGCTTGAAAAGCTCGTTCCCGAGGCTGTTATCGCCTGTGCGCATGGGCAGATGAGCGAACGTGACCTTGAAAATGTTATGCTTGATTTTATGGACGGGAATGTAGATGTGCTTGTCTGTACAACAATAGTCGAAACGGGGCTTGATATACCGAATGTCAACACCATAATAATACAGGATGCGGACTGTATGGGGCTGAGTCAGCTCTATCAGCTGCGAGGACGTGTCGGCAGGAGTGCAAGAAGCAGTTTTGCATATCTTATGTATAAAAAAGAGAAAGTTTTGCAGGAAGTCAGCCGCAAACGTCTGCAGACCATAAAGGAATTTACCCGTTTCGGTTCGGGTTTCAGAATAGCTATGCGCGACCTGGAGATAAGGGGCGCAGGAAATCTGCTTGGCGGCGAACAGCACGGGCATATGGACAGCATAGGCTACGAGCTGTATTGTAAACTGCTTGACGAGGCTGTCAGGACGCTCAAAGGCGGATCCGTTGAGGAAGAATTTGAAACGCTTATGGATATATCGGTAAATGCATTCATACCTTCGGAATATATCCCAGACCTTGAACAAAAGCTTGCCATATACAAGCGTATCTCGCTTATAGCGAGCAAGGCAGACCTTTACGATGTGCAGGACGAACTTGAAGACCGCTACGGCACTATCCCGCGTGCAGTCGAAAATCTGCTCGATATTGCATATACAAAGGCGCTTTTCCACAATATGGGGGCGTTAAGTGTGTCGCAGAAAAACAGCGGCGTTGTCATTACGTTCAAAGGCGGCAAATGCAGCGTCAATATTGAGCGCCTCACCGATATTATAAAAGAAAGCCGCGGAAAAACAATGTTTACAAACGACCCCGCGCGTCCGTGCATAACGATAAAGGGCGCTGTAAGACCCGACGAACTGAAAGAGCTTGCCGAAAAACTTTCCGTCGGCTGAAGGCAGCTTTCAAGAGGTGCAAAAGATGATACATTTTAAAGAAATTTTCAAAAAAACAGATACATCGTCTTTCCGTATCATAACGATAGGTTTTTTGTTGATGATACTTACCGGCACGCTGCTGCTGATGCTGCCACTATCTTCGCAAAGCCGCACGGCAACGGGCTTTTTGGATGCGCTGTTTACCTCTGTTTCGGCTACCTGCGTTACGGGGCTTGTCGTCAGGGATACGGCAACGTACTGGTCTGTGTTCGGTCAGTTTGTTATACTGGTCATGATACAGATAGGCGGTATGGGCGTTATAACGGTCGGGTTGGCTGTTATGAAACTTTCGGGGCTTAAAATAGGTCTGCGTCAAAGAAGTATGATGCAGGAATCCATATCTGCGCCGCAAATGGGCGGTATAGTAAATCTGACAACATTTATATTAAAGGTGTCGTTTGCGATAGAGGCGCTTGGCGCGGTCTTACTGATGCCCGTTTTCTGCAAGGCATACGGCTTGGCAAAGGGTATATGGTATTCGATATTTCATTCGGTATCGGCTTTTTGCAACGCGGGCTTTGACCTTATGGGCATAAGGGAAAAATTCTCTTCGCTGACATTCTATCACGACAATGCCTATATAAACGTGATAATAATGCTGCTTATAATAATAGGCGGCATAGGCTTTATGACTTGGGACGATGTGTTTAAAAACGGGCTTGCCGTCAAAAAATACAGGCTGCAAAGCAAGCTGATAATTATAACGACGGCTGTTTTGATATTTGCGCCTGCGCTGTTCTATTTTTTGTGCGAATATACGGACGGCAGCGTAAAAAACAGGCTGCTGCACTCGTTTTTTCAGTCGGTGACGGCAAGAACGGCAGGTTTTAACACGACAGACCCGAGCAAGATGAGCGATCCCGGGGTCGCCGTTATGACGGTGTTGATGCTTGTCGGCGGTTCGCCGGGGTCAACGGCGGGCGGTATGAAAACTACCACGCTTGCGGTGCTTTTTTGTGCTGCTGTTGCCGTTTACAGAAGGAAAAACGACGTACAGTGCCTTGGGCGGCGTATCTCGGACGAAACGGTGAGAAATGCCGGCGCTGTGCTTTTTATGTATATAATACTGTTTTTGTCTGTCGGTATGATAATTGCCGTAAAAGACGGGCTGCCGCTGTTATCCTGCCTGTTTGAGAGCGCCTCGGCTGTGGGAACGGTCGGGCTGTCGCTTGGATTGACGGGGCAATTGTCGGCAGGCTCAAGGCTTTTGCTGATAATGCTGATGTTCCTTGGCAGAGTCGGCGGTCTTACGCTTATTTATGCCGCAGTGCCGCAGCAGGGCAGCAACGCCCGTATGCCGCTTGAAAAGGTCACTGTCGGCTGAATCTATATAAATTTTAAGCAGGTGATAAAATGAAATCTATACTGATAATAGGCGCAGGTCAGTTCGGTACGCATATAGCAAAAAGATTTACGGAGCTGCGATGCGATGTTATGGCGGTGGATATTGACGAAGAGAATATAAACTCTATATTGCCTTTTGTGACAAATGCGCAGATAGGCGACAGCACAAACGCCAAATTTATGGGTTCGCTCGGCATAAGAAATTATGATGTGTGCATTGTTACAATAAGCGATAATTTCCAAAATTCGCTCGAAACTACGGCGCTGCTGAAAGAGCTTGGCGCAAAAGAGGTCATTTCACGCGCGGCTAACGACGTGCAGGAAAAATTTCTGCTGCGAAACGGCGCGGATGAGGTCATCTATCCCGAAAAACAAATGGCGTTGCGCATTGCCACAAGGTTTGCCTCGGACAATATCCTTGATTCAATACAAATGGACAGCAATTACTCCATTTACGAGATAAGAGTACCGAAAGAATGGATAGGCAAAAGCATAATACAGCTGGATATACGAAAAAAATACAATATAAATATAATCTCTCTTAAACGTTTCGACAGGTTCAGTATGCCTTTGCCCGACAGCGTATTTATGGCAAATGACATTGCGCTTGTTTTGGGCGAGCTGAAGGACATAAAGAAATGCTTTAAATTCTGAAACGGGTGGAAGTTATGGACAGGATATTTATAGACCGCTTGCAGGTTTTCGGCAGGCATGGCGTTTTAAAAGAAGAAAATACGCTCGGGCAGATGTTTTTTATCTCTGCGGAAATATTTGCGGAGTTGAGAACAGCGGGCAAAAATGACGATATATCACAAACGGTGGATTATGGACACTGCTGCAATATCATAAAAGATATTTGCGAAAAAAAGACATACAAACTTATTGAAACTTTGGCTGAAAATATTGCCGAAGCGCTGCTGAAATACTCGGATATGATAAATTCTGTAAAAATACGGGTGGACAAGCCGTCGGCGCCGATAGGGCTGCCGCTTGAGAGCGTCGGCATAGAGATAGAACGCAGGCGTCATACGGCTTATATTGCCCTCGGCTCAAATATGGGCGATAAAAACGCCTATATCCGCAGGGCAACGGAACTGGTCGACGGGGACGATATGTGCCGTGTAACTCGTGTGTCGGGGCTGATAAATACAAGACCCGTCAGCGATATACCGCAGGACGATTTTTTAAACGGCTGTATGGAGATAAAGACCCTTTATTCGCCCGAAGAACTGCTTGCGCGCCTGAATGAGATAGAAAAAGAACTCGGAAGGACACGCGATGTGCATTGGGGACCACGCACGGTCGATATGGATATAATTTTCTATGACGACATGATAATACAGACCGAAAAGTTGACCGTGCCGCACATTCTTATGCATGAACGCGCCTTTGTGCTTGAACCGCTCTGCGAGATAGCGCCGTATAAAATACACCCCGTGTTCGGCAAAACGGTGATCGGGCTTTTGAGCGAACTGAAAGGAGAAAACAAAAATGGCATATAAACTTGCTGTATTCGATATGGACGGAACGATACTCGATACCCTGCAAGACCTTGCGGCAGGCGTTAATTTTGCGCTTGAAAATGCAGGTATGCCCACACGCAGCATAGACTATGTGCGTTCGATAGTGGGCAACGGTATAATGACAACGCTTAAACTCTGCGCGCCGGAGGATGTTACAGAAGAACAGATAAAAACGCTGTACGGCTTTTTTGCGCCTTATTACGAAAAACACCGCGCGGACAATACAAAGCCTTACAAGGGTGTGACGGAGCTGCTGCAAAGGCTGAGGGAGAGCGGCGTCAGAACGGCTGTGGTATCAAATAAGTCGGATATATCGGTAAAACCGCTTTGCGAGCAGTATTTCAAGGGGCTTTTTGATATGTCGCTCGGCACAAGCGACAAAACGGCAAAGAAACCGTCGCCCGAAATGCCGAATATAATAATATCGGCTTTCGGCTTTGATAAAAAAGACGTTGTATACATAGGCGATTCCGAAGTGGATATTGCGACCGCCAAAAACACGGGCATAGACGGCATATTTGTAGACTGGGGATTCAGAACACGCAAACAGCTTGAAACATCGGGTGCAGGTATTATCCTTTCGAATACGGACGATGTTTTCAAGGCGATATGCAGCCTGTCGGCCGAATAAGACCACGGTATAAATGGGGGTGTCGCAAAGCGACACCCCTTGAATGAAATGCAAGCATTTCATTCAGTTCTTTCACAATGAATAAGAGGCTCGTGCCGACCGTTGGTCGGCGACTCGCTCTTTTCCTCGGCAAAAGCACTTTTGGCTACGCCAAAAGCCGCACTTCGTGCGTCCGCATTGCTTTTTTGCGGTGCACAGAAATTCGATTCCGCCTGCGGATATTAGTCTGCCTGCGGTGTCGCTAAAACCCTTTGGGTTTTACGCTGACGACACCAAAGTTACTTAGAAAAATTTTGCAAGTAACCTTCATCTAAAAATTCACTTTTTAGCAAATAATTTATTTTTGCGACAGCCCCATTGCTTTTTTTGTTTGACTGCTGTATAATATCCCTATCCGAAAGGGGGAGAGAACATGCTTACGGATAAAACGGTCGTGCTTGGCGTTACAGGCTCGATAGCCGCATATAAAACGGCAAGTTTGGCAAGCGCATTAAAAAAACTAAACTGCGATGTTCATGTTATAATGACAAAAAATGCAACGGAGATAATAACGCCGCTCACATTCGAGCGGCTGACGGGCAACAGATGCATTACGGAAACTTTTGACAGGCTCGAACATTCCGAAGTGCAGCACATAGAGCTTGCAAAAAAAGCCGATATGTTTATGATAGCGCCCGCAACGGCAAATATCATCGGCAAACTTGCCAACGGCATTGCCGACGATATGCTGTCTACAACGGTCATGGCAACACGGGCGCCCGTGTATATATCTCCGGCGATGAATACAAATATGTATCTTAATCCGATCGTTCGTGACAATATGCAGAAACTCGAAAAATTCGGTTATAATATAATAGAACCCGACAGCGGCAGACTTGCTTGCGGCGATGTCGGTGTGGGTAAAATGCCCGAACCCGATGTTCTGCTGCAATATATCATAAAAGAAATTGCCTTTGAAAAAGATATGACAGGCAAAAAGGTGCTGATAACGGCAGGCGCTACCTGTGAGGACATAGACCCCGTGCGTTATATAACAAACCGTTCCACGGGCAAAATGGGCATTTCGCTTGCACGTGCAGCCATGCTGAGGGGAGCTGAAGTAACGCTTGTAAAAGCCAAGACCGAAGCGGAGCCGCCGATGTTTGTCAATACAATAGAGGTACGTTCCGCAAAGGAGATGTTCGATGCGGTAATCGCAAATTTCGGTGATGCCGACATTGTGGTAAAAGCTGCCGCCGTGGCCGATTATACACCAAAAATATGTGCATCCGAAAAAATAAAGAAAAAAGACGGAGAGTTTGCGCTTGAACTGGGGCGCACACAGGACATATTGAAATATCTTGGGGAACATAAGCAGGGGCAGTTTATCTGCGGTTTTTCGATGGAAAGTGAAAATTTGCTTGAAAACAGCCAAAAGAAGCTCAAAAGCAAAAATGCCGATATGATA
>CANRCU010000022.1 GCA_947629215.1 uncultured Clostridia bacterium | reverse complement strand
ATACAGTATTTTGAGTTTGACCGGGGCCCTCGTTTTTTACTGTCGGTAATTTGAGTTTGCCGGAGTCCTCGTTTTTTATTGTATGTTTATCTTAACATACGGTAATTTGAGTTTGACCGGGGCTTGGTTTTTTTGTTTTTGTTTATGTTATAAGTTTATACCTTTGTATTTTTAAATCTGTAGGGGGCTGATATAAAAGATAGAAAATTGATATATAAGAAAAACCGACAGTCAGTCAACTGTCGGCTATAGATAAGGAGCTAATATTTTATTTGCGAAATAAGTTCCCTCATAATAAGCTAACGACCGAAATACATAAATATTTGTTTGATTTCTGTTGCTTATACGATTTATTCAATATATTATCCAACGGCAATAATTCTGCGGATATTTTTTGGCAATTACACGGGCTTTTAATAAAAGTTCTTCATCCTTTTTTAATTTTCCGAGTTCGAAATAGCTTACTGCCAAATCGGGTTCGTATTTGTCGGGTTCTTTCTTTGCAAGCCTTTCATATGTTTCAATAGCTTTTATATAATATTCCTCTGCTTTTTGGCTGTTTCCTTGCTTTTTATAGAAATTACATACGCTATTATAGCTTAGTTTCAACCTGAATTCGTATTCGTCGGGTTCTTTCTCTGCAAGCCTTTCATATATTTCGATAGATTTTATATAGTATTCCTCTGCTTGGGGGATGTCTCCCTGTTCTTCATAGAACTCCCCTACATTATTATAGCTGCCTGCCAAATCGGAGTCATATCTGTCGAGCTTTTTCTTTGCAAGCCTTTCATATGTTTCAATAGCTTTTATATAATATTCCTCTGCTTTTTGGCTGTTTCCTTGATTTTTATAGAAATTACATACGCTATCATAGCTTAGTTTCAACCTGAATTCGTATTCGTCTGGTTCTTTCTCTGCAAGCCTTTCATATATTTCAATAACTTTTATATAATATTCCTCTGCTTTTTGGCTGTTTCCTTGTTTATCATAGAACTCCCCTGCGCTATCATAGCCATATGCCAAACCGTATTCGTCGGATCCTTTCTCTGCAAGCCTTTCATATATTTCGATAGCCCTTGTATAGTATTCCTCTGCTTTTTGGCTGTTTCCTTGTTCATCATAGAACTCCCCTACTTTATTATAACTGTATGCCAAATAGTATTCGGGCTCGTTATTTGCAAGCCTTTCATACATCTCAATAGCTTTTATATAATATTCCTCTGCTTTTTGGCTGTCTCCTTGCCTTTTATAGAAATCACCTGCTCTATCATAGCTTTTTACCAAATCGATTTCGTATATGCCGGGTTCGCTATTTGCAAGCCTTTCATACATTTCAATAGTTTTTATATAATATTCCTCTGCTTTTTGGCTGTTTCCTTGATCTATATAGAAATTACCTGCATTCATATAGCTTAGTTCCAAATCGGATTCGTATCTGTCAGGTTCTTTCTTTGCAAGCCTTTCATATATTTCAATAGCCCTTGTATAATATTCCTCTGCTTTTTGGCTGTTTCCTTGATTTTCATAGAAAAAACCCATACTATCATAACCGCCTGCCAAATCGGATCCGTATTCGTCGGGGTCTTTCTTTGCAAGGCTTTCTCTTATAGCAATAGCCCTTGTATAATATTCCTCTGTTTTTTGGCTGTCCCCTTGATTTTCATAGAAAACAGCTGCCATATAATAGCAATGTGCCAAACGAAATTCGTATCTGTCAGGCTCTTTCTTTGCAAGCCTTTCATATATTTCAATAGTCCTTGTATAATATTCCTCTGCTTTTTGGCTGTCTCCCCGGTTGTCATAAAACTCCCCTACATTATTATAGCTGTCTGCCAAATCGGAGCCGTATCTGTCAGGGTATTTCTTTGCAAGCCTTTCATATATTTCAATAGTCCTTGTATAATATTCCTCTGCTTTTTGGCTGTTTTCTTGATTTTTATAGAAATCACCTACACTATTATAACAGTCTGCCAAATCGGAGCCGTATCTGTCAGGGTATTTCTTTGCAAGCCTTTCTCTTATAACCATAGCTTTTGTATAATATTCCTCTGCTTTGGGGCTGTCTTCCTGTTCTTCATAGAACTCCCCTACATTATTATAACTGCCTGCCAAATCAGGTTCATATTTGTCGGGTTCTTTCTTTGCAAGTTTTTCTCTTATAATCATAGCTTTTGTATAATATTCCTCTGCTTTGGAGCTGTTTTCATGTTTGTCATAGAACCTCCCTACATTATTATAACTGCCTGCCAAATCGGGTTCATATCTGTCGGGGTCTTTCTTTGCAAGTTTTTCTCTTATAGTCATAGCTTTTGTATAATATTCCTCTGCTTTGGAGCTGTTTTCATGTTTGTCATAGAACTTCCCTACATTATTATAAATGTCTGCCAAATCGGATCCATATTTGTCGGACTCTTTATTTGCAAGCTTTTCTATTATAGCCATAGCTTTTATACAATATTCCTCTGCTTTTTGGCTGTCTCCCCGGTTGTCATAAAACTCTCCTACATTATTATAGCTGTCTGCCAAATCGGAGCCGTATCTGTCGGGCTTTTCATTTGCAAGCTTTTCTATTATATCCATAGCTTTTATACAATATTCTTCTGCTTTTTGGCTGTCGCCCCGGTCATCATATAACTTCCCCGCATTATTATAGCTTAATGACAAAGCGGATTCGTATATGTCCGGGTCTTTCTTTGCAAGCCTTTCATATATTTCAATAGCCCTTGTATAATATTCCTCTGCTTTTTGGCTGTATCCCAGGATATAACAGAAAGTACCCTCAACAATATAGCTATATGACAAAGCATATTCGTATCTGTCGGGGTCTTTCTTCGCAAGCCTTTCATATATTTCAATAGCCTTTGTATAATATTCCTCTGCTTTTGGGTTATCGCCTTGATTTTTATAGAAACGACCTGCAATATTATAGCTTTTTGCCAGAGTGAATTCGTACCTGTCAGGGTCTTTCTTTGCAAGCCTTTCATATATTTCAATAGCCCTTTTACAATATTCCTCTGCTTTTTTCTTGTATCCCCGGTCATAACAGAAAGCACCCGAAACTATATAGCTTTCTGCCAAAGCGTATTCGTATCTGTCGGGTTCTTTCTTTGCAAGCCTTTCTCTTATAGCCACAGCCCTTGTACAATATTCCTCTGCTTTTTTGCTGTCGCCCCGGGTATAATAGAAAACAGCTGCAGCATTACAACTGTCTGCCAGATCCGGTTCGTATCTGTCCGGGTCTTTCTTTGCAAGCCTTTCTCCTATAACAACGGCTTTTGCATAGTAGTCCTCGGCTTCCTTATGTCTGCCCGAAATATTCTTTGCTATATTGCCGGCGGTATAATATAAGACACCTTTATCATGTTCGTTTATATTCTCGGTCTTATATACTTCTTCAAGTTTTTTTATTATCTCAAACGCCTTTGTGCTGTATCCGTAATCATCAAGGAATACTGCATACTGCCGTACTTCGTCATATTCCACCCCGTATTCAAAAGATACCGACATTATTTCTTCGTAACATTCCACAATATCATTAAAACGGTTTTTGTATTCCGTCATAATTTTAAGTATATCGACTTTGTATGTAAATTCTTTTATATGAACAGATGCAAATCTTTTATCCTCTTTTTTCCTTATTTCCATCTTGCGTCTGAAATCGCTTTTCATTTCATTAGAATCAAGAACAGCATTTGCGCCCTCAAGATCGCCCTCTTCGAACAGCCTGTATGCCTCTTTTTGACGAGCTGTCATCTCTCCTTTTACGGAATCACGTATAAGACTAAGTGATTTTTCAAAAAGTATTTCTTCGGTTTTTTCAATTTCCTCAATTATGCGCCTTCGCTTTGCGGCAGCCTCCGCATACTTCCTGTACAGGGTCTCATCGGCATTACCCTTTGAATACGCAGCCAACAGAGGAAAATATTCTTTTTCCGCATTTTCAAGCTCTTTATACCAGTAATTGAGCGAAGTATTATCCGCCACCATTTTTACATTGTCAAGTGGCATTATCTCACTGCCGTCAAGCACAAGTTTTCCCTTTTCAAACGACATTTCCGCCATATTGAGCTCATTTAATTTAAGCTGCAAAAGTATTTTCAGCTTAATTGTATCTATATGTTCGTAAATGCTGTAAAAATGACCTATCTTTTCATCAAGTTTTTTCATAAAATCAAGTACATCGGGGTTGCGCTCACTATCGTCCATTTTGTAAAAATATGTATAAATAGACGGTTTGCCATTTTCCTTAAACTGCTTGTATGCCGCATCAAAATCCAACAGTATAAACTCTTCAACGCTTATGAACACAAGGAAAATAACGATGTCGCTTTCGCATATTTGTTCCCTGTATTCCTCATGCTGCCACGGCTGTGCAGCCGGGTTTTTGATAGTCATAATATCGATTTTTATATTATATGACCTTTGCAGTTTCTGATTTAACCCGCCTATAAAATCGTAAAGCTGCAAATATGCATTCTCTTCGCACTCATTTTTTGCGACCAAAAATATCTGTATCCTTTTCACGTCTGCCGCCTCCTTGTCCTAAGATAATATTTTTTATATCTTATCATATTTTAATACAAGTTTCAACAACCCGGTAAATTTTCGTTTACGGCGCAAAAGTTTAAAATATTCGGATATTAAGCAAAAATCGGTGAATAATAAGTATAAATGCCAAATAGGAGGGATCTTTGTGTACAGTTTTTTTCTTGGAGATATCCATTTCCCCGTAACGCCCGAAAGTATAGAGATAAAAACGGGCGCTGCGGTATGCAATGTGGATATGACACGCAGCGAAGGTTTTGAGCTGCTGAAAAAAACAAGCTGTGACGAGATACGTTTTAAAGCCCTATTGCCCAAAGAAAGTATACTGTCGGGAAATTATTACGCAAATTTTGTAAGCGGCGGCGATATACTGAAACGCCTGCTTTCAATGAAACGCAGCAAAGAAAACGTGCAATTTATTGTTTTTAAGCATATCGGTCTGAAATATTACGGACATATAAGCATAAATGTTAAAACAGTCGGGTATATGGCAGAAACTCTTGCCGACAGCTCTGTTATGCTTGACATCAAGCTTGAAACCGTTTTGTGCCGTAAAGACGGCACAGCCGCGCAGTCCATACCAAAAAGCGTCAGTTCGTTCAATATCCGTTGACTTCAAGCCCCAAAATGATATAATGAGATCAAGCCGAAAAGTTCATGAAAACAATTGGCTCAAAAGCTTGCCGAAAGAGCCGACGGTGATGTATGCCGAACCGACGACGGCAGATGCCGCGGAGTTTTCGGATGAGCTTTTGCGGTTAGAACCGACAATATATTTTAAGGAGGTAGTGCTATGAAAAAAACAAAAAAGCTGTTTTCGGCGTTGGCTGTTGTGCTGACGGTTTCATGTATGTTTCAAAATGTTTATGCCGCCGACAATTTTTCTTATAAAATGAACGAGCTTATGACAAGGGAAGAAAACTATATGTTTTCGCCTTTAAGCCTTAAAATGGCGTTGGCAATGGCAGCAAACGGCGCCGAAGGCGAAACTTTGGCAGAGATAGAAAATATTTTGGGTACGGACGATATTGAGGGCTATAATCGGTATGCCCAAGAGCTGATAGGAAAATATGCCGACCAAACGGAAAGCGGCGGTGGTATTGTACAGGAAAATGAAAAAACAACTCTCAACCTTGCAAACAGTATATGGCTCAATAAGGATAATGCCGGTGATTCGGAATTTTTGCCCGAATACAAAGCTGCCGTTGAAAACTACTACAACGCAGAAATAAATGAGGTAAACAACGACACCGCAGTGGGAGAGATAAACCACTGGATAGCCCAAAAAACGCGGGGCAAGATAAACGGGGTAATATCCGACCCGTATTTTGAGGTATCTCTGATAAACACGGTGTACTTCAAGGCTCAGTGGGAGGAATGTTTTGAAGAACGACTGACCGATAAAGATATTTTTATCGGCAGGGACAACAAAAGGTCATATATAGATTTTATGCATAATACATCATATTACAAATATTATGAAGACAAAGATGTAAAAATGCTCGAATTGCCGTATTTGGACGGAATTTCAATGTACATAGCTCTTACGGGCGATAAGAGGATAGACCCGACTGTGTATTTTGACAAGCTCTCAAACACAAAGGTTCGCGTGAGTATTCCTAAATTCGGTATAGAATGTCAAAACGACCTTGCAGACAAATTACAGACCCTCGGCATAAACAAAGCCTTTTCGAACAATGCAGAGTTCGGGAAAATGTTTGCCGATAAAGCATCTCCCGGTTTTATAAGCAATGCAGCGCAAAAAACTTTTATCAATGTTGACGAAAAAGGTACGGAAGCCACAGCGGTAACTCATCTGGACTGGGCAGGCTCGCCGGGAGGCAGCGAAGAGCCGATAGAATTTACCGCAGACAGACCGTTTACGTTTATTATAGCCGAAAAGAACAGCGGAGAGATATTATTTATGGGTGAATATGCCTTTGCTGACGGAGAAGAAGTGGATGTGTCGGGCATAGCCAAGGGCGATGCCGACGGCAACGGACGGCTCGAGGCAGCCGACTGCGCAATGGTGCTGCAAAAAACACTTATAAGCACATTCAGGACCGGTATAGAAAAAATGACGGATGATTACATGGATTATCTGGATATAAATTCCAACGGTAACGTCGATGCAGACGATGCGGCAAGGATATTGCAGACGGTTTTGCAGGGCGGCAGCTTTGACAACACGAAGTAACAAAGTCACAGAAAAAATCTAAAATATTCGTGTTCCTCATATGCCGTGTACTCAAGACCGCAGGCTTTCGGCAAAGCCTTTGTATTCGGTGGAAGCTTGTACTCCCACCGAATACAACAGTCGGTCGATAAAA
The DNA here is from genome assembly GCA_947629215.1 of uncultured Clostridia bacterium. Lineage (GTDB taxonomy): Bacteria > Bacillota > Clostridia > Lachnospirales > CAG-274 > RGIG4310. The sequence goes on along the minus strand of CANRCU010000022.1, from coordinate 8,905 downwards.
TATAATATATTCTAAAAAGGATCAAAGGGCAATTCTCTTTTGATCCTTTTTTATTCCGCTTAAAAGACGGAGCGATCGCCGTTGTGACGGAAGTACGAATATCCCCGATATGTAAGCAACAAATAATTTTGCAAAAGCATATATGAGAATATAACATTGTTGCCCCCTATCAAATTTATTTTTTTGGGGGTTACAATAAATATTATCAAAACATCGACCACCCCGCTCAACGAGCATAAAGTTTATTGACCGAGGCTGAATGCGCCTATTGCAAAAGAAAGGAGAAATTAAAAATGAACACTATTATTAAAAGCAGCAACGGAATAAATGTGGTCCCGATAGAAAGCCGTTTGATGGCAGAACGTAAAATTTTTATCGAGGGAGAGATCAATGCAGATACGGCATGTGAATTTATTAAAAAAGTCATGCTGCTGAACTGTGAGGATACGCAAAAGCCGATCAATGTTCTTATTAATTCCACCGGCGGCGAAATCAATTCGGGAATGTTGATATACGATGTTATACAGACAAGCAAAGCACCTATCAGAATGTTTTGCATAGGCAAGGCTTACAGCATGGGCGCAATACTGCTTGCTTGCGGGAACCATGGCAGATACATACTTCCCCATGGTGAGCTTATGATACACGAACCGCTTCTTGGCAATCGTGTCTGCGGAAACAGCTCGTCGATCAAATCCATATCGGACAATCTTCTTGAAACAAAAAAGAAGATGAATAAGATCCTTGCAAAGCATACCGGCAAAACAGAGGCGGAGGTGGAAAAAGCAACTGCTTTTGACCACTATTTCAGCCCCGAAGAAAGTATTGAGTTTGGTTTATGTGATAAGATAATAGACTTCAATAAAATAATGGAGGGATAAACTATGAATGCAGATAAAATGATCCTTGGCGAAAATGCTGTCTACAGCACCGACTGCAGCAAAACCGGTCTGAATAACAACACGGTCGTATGCGGCTGCAGCGGCTGCGGCAAAACGATGTCTGTTCTGGAACCGCGTCTTTTGGAAACATTCAATTCAAATCTGATCGTGACCGTAACAAAAAGACGGATCGTAGATAAGTATAAACAGGTATTCAAACAAAGAGGTTATGCGGTGGAAGACTTGAATTTTATTCATCCCTCGGAAAGCAATATCGCCTATGACCCGCTGTATTATGTCAAAAGTTATTCGGATATCAAATTCCTTGCCGAATCTATTGTAATGGCGAACCCCAAAAAGGAAAAGTCGATCGCCGACCCTTATTGGGATGTATCGGCTGTTTCTCTTTTGTCGGCTGAAATTGCCTATACCCTTATGACCAAAGAAAATCCCTCGTTTGCAGATGTGCTCAGTCTGCACGACGAGATCGATTTCTGGGAAGAAGGCGGACAAATCGGAACATCTCTTGACGAACAATTTGCGTTTTTGGAAAAAAAAGAGCCTCACTGTTATGCGGTTTCCTGCTATAAGTCATTTCATAGGCTGCCTATCAAGACTGCCAGCTGCGTTTTCACAAGTTTAAATGTATGTATTGATACTATTTTCAGCCCCGAACTCAGAAAAATGATCACCACCGAAAAAAAATTTGATTTTGAACAATTTGCAAAACAAAAGACTGTATTATTCATATCGACTTCGGCTGTAAATCCCGCTCTCCACAGTTTTATCAATATGTTTTATGCTCAGGCTTTCAAATCCCTGTTTGAGTATGCCGAGGAGCTGCCAAACGGCAGATTGCCGATACCTGTACATATGCTTTGCGATGATTTTGCGACAGGTGGCAGGATCCTTAATTTCCCCGAATATATCAGCATATTCCGCGAGAAACAAATTTCGGTCACATTGCTGATACAGTCCGAATCACAACTTGAAAGTATGTATGGCAGAGATAATGCCACAACCATACTGAATAACGTTGATACATATTTATATATGGGAGGATGCATGGATATAAAAACAGGCCGTTCTGTCAGCGAAAGATTGAATGCACCGCTTGACGAAGTATTATATATGCCGATAGGTCAAATATGTATTTTCAGAAGAGGGCAAAAACCTATTGTTACCACACGGTACAATATTACAAAAAACAAACTCTATCTTAGCATAACACAAAAATATGAGCGCGACCTTGATAAAAACAGCAGATAAATATCTTTTAAGTCACCTATTTTGAACACCCTCGGTAAATTGAAAAACGGATATGATATTATATATTTAGGAAAAGAGAGGAGGAATATTAAGAATATAATATCTTTGACCCGACATCGAAGAAATTTTAAATGAAACGGAGGTAATATCATGAAAAAATCACTGATCGTTTTTCTGACATCATTGGCAATAATGCCTGTTTGGAATGTTTCGCCTACAAGAGCCGAGCAATTTTCCTATTCGGATAGCAATAAATATACCAATATCAACGGAAACTTTTCAGTATCCAATGTATATCACTATTCATCGGATGACAAAACATCTGTAACACATAAAGCCGTGTTTGTGCTTGATTCAAATCAAGTGACCGTTGACGGCGAAACTTTAATTATAAATGCAGTCCCCTATATAAATAACGGAAGAACAATGATCCCATTAAGGGCTGTAACCGATATTTTCGGAAACTTCAAGAACAGTTTGGGCATCGGCTGGAATTCGGCGGAGAAGAAAATAACCGTTTTATGCGACGGTAATGAAATAGTGTTTACCGCAGGGAGCAGCGAATATACAGTAAACGGCGAAAAAAAGACCGCCCCGGGCAACGCTGCCGAAATCAAAAACGGCGTTACATATATACCCGTCAGACTGATGGCAGATACCCTGGATCTAAATACAAATTGGGATGGCGGCTCTAAAACAATAACCATAACCAATTAAAACGTAATTAATTTGAAAATGCAATACCGGTTAAGCAATTTCAAGTTATATATTCAACAAACCATATAATCATAATAACTGTAAAAAACAAATTTTTAGGAGGTAATAAGAGATGAAAAACAAAATACTCGGTTCTTTTTTGTTCTGCACTATGGTACTGTCCTCTGTAAACTCTGTTTTTGCCGAAAATATCAATGTCAGAAACTCTTCAAAGAACACACCTACTTTAGATAGAGCATACGGCCTTGTGGATATGGAAAACATTAAAAAAACAAAAATAGAGGATGAAAGAGTAGGCGCCGTAAGCAAAACAAATGTTACCGTCAATATTCCACAAATAAAGGACAGCAAAGGAAAAGTCAATATACGATCCGATAATGACACAGAATACAAAAAAGTAAAAACGTGGGTCATAGCCGATACCGACATAGATATAAATGTACCCATAATATACGGCAGCGAAACCGATGTCGATATAGATATAGAGAATAACTCAAAAACAAGTTACGAAAATGTAGAGGCAAAATACATTTTTGATCATGACTATACCTATAACAAACCTATTTATATAAATTTCGGCAAAAAGGAGTGAATGACTTATGAAATCAAAAATAATCGGTATTATTCTTTCATTGGCAATAACAATCCCATCGGTCATTAATGTAGCTGCCGAAACAAAAATAACTAAAAAATATGACGGTAACAACCGATACGAAACTATCACGGTAAATTCGGACGGCATTATAATAGATTCCTGCACAAATGTCGGTTTTGATACCGCTAAAAACATCTATTCGAGCATAGCTCAAAATAAGATAGACAGTTTAAAAAGGAAAATGCTTAAAAAATTTGACGTTTTGTATTTCGGTATCCCGGGTATCAGCATAAACGAACAGGATACAAACGAAAAAGACAAACCCGTCGATATTCCGACAAACAACAACACTACGGAAAATAAAGAAGATAAACAGCCGTCAGGATCGACAGTTTATCCCGAATCTGTAACAAAGGTAGTAGCACTTACAAATGCGGAAAGAGCCGTATACGGCTTGCCCGCTCTTAGGTTAAGCGATGCTTTGTGCAGCTCGGCACAGGCTCACGCAGAGGATATGTATACCAATAATTATTTTTCGCATACATCGCAGGACGGCAGAACATTAAGTGACAGAATAGAAAAATACAGCAATAAATACAGCTGTATGGGTGAAAATATTGCCAGGGGTTACGGAACGCCCGAAGCGGCAGTTGAAGGCTGGATGAACTCCGAAGGTCACAGGGCAAACATATTGGACAAAAGTTATACCGACATAGGTGTAGGCTACTGCAACGGATATTGGGTACAGAATTTCGGAGGATAACTACATAACAATAAACAGGCTGCCGCATCAAGGCAGCCTGTTTTTCTTGCTATATTATAAGAAAAGATGTATAATTATATCAAAAATATTATGCATATACTGTAAATAACGACACCCACCACCCAAGAGAGTCTGGGTCTTACTTGGTCGATAAAATAACAGAAAGGAAATGATAATTATGTATGATCCAAAACCGATCGACACAAGCGAAGTTATCTTATCGGATAATCTGCTTGAATTAACGGAAAAAATAGCAAAAAACGTTCACGATGTATGGGCAAAAGGTCGCATTGACGAGGGTTGGACATATGGAGAGATAAAGGACAGCAGCAAAAAAACCACACCTCTTCTTGTTCCGTATGACCGACTGCCCGAAAGCGAAAAAGAATATGACAGGAATACAGCTTTGGAAACCTTGAAGCTGATTATAAAATTCGGCTACAAAATAGAAAATTAACGCTTATATATTCTAAGGAAATACTAATATGGAAAATAATATCAAAAAAATACATATATTTTTAGTGACAAAAGACAAACAAGTCAAAGACGAATATCTCGAACTTTATGATTTTATAGGAGAAATAAATCAAAAGCTGCAAAAATCATATAATTTAAAAATATATTTTGATATGATAGACAGCGAACAGCGGCATGAAAAATACAGTAAACAAATGTGCGAAAGCGATATAGTGTTTTTCCTTGTTTATACTTCCGTGGCTGAATTTATAAAGCTCGATTTCTATGCCGCTTACAATCAATTCAAGAGCTACGGCAAACCCGTGATATATACATACTTTAATAAAGCTGCCGATGGTATCCGCAGCCCCGAAACACTTGCTTTTATGAAAGACCTTGACGAAAAAATATACCATTTTTACAGCTTTTATGAGCATGTAGACACAATCAAACTCAAAATACTTATGCTGCTTAAACTCGGCAGTCTGAATATGGCGGAAATGTCGTTTGACAAAGGCAGGCTTATAATGGACGGCGTGGAAATAATGCCGCTTGACAATGTAAAAATGGTTGCAGATAACACTTCGCTCAACCACCTGTATAGAGAACTTGAAAATGCGGAAAAAGAATATTATTCTCTGCTATCTGCATATTCAAAAAATAAAGATGACAAAACCTTGTACGGTAAATATACGGACGCCGCCGTAAAACTGATGCGTATACATGATGATATTGAAAGAACCGAAAAAATACTTTTTGAAAAATCGCTGAATCTTATACGTGATTCTGCAAAAGGCGAAATGACCGTCCGTCAAAGAGAGGCATGTCGTCTGCTTGAAGACGGGGATCTTGAGGGCGCAAATGCTGCTCTTGATTTTAATGAAATGAAAAACGATTTCAGACACAAGATGGAAATAAGGAAAAAAGAAGATAAAATACTTGCATCTGTTTATATAAAAGAGGTGATATACAAAATCAATATATGTGAAGTTATGACGGAATGCAAAAACCGTTTTAATGATATAGCAGAGTTCTATAAAGACATAATGCAGGTATCATTTGAATACGGTGTGGAATATGACACCGTGCGTGAATATGCCGTCTTTCTTGATGATTACGGCTACAGCAAAGAGTCGTATGATATTATAAAAAAACTTGAAGAAATATATAACAGGGAAAATATTGACAACTATTACAAAGCTTTACTTTATGATACAGCGGGCGTTACAGCAAACCATATCTGCGACAAATATAACGAAGCCGAAGAATATCATAAAAAAGCCATAGCAATAATAGAAGGTCTTGCAGAGAAAGAGCCTTATCGGCATAAGCAAAATATGGCGGCAATTTATAATAATGCAGGTAATTTTTATAAAAATCAAGGAAATTTTCAACAAGCCGAAGAATGTTATTTAAGGACTGCAAATATTTTTGAATGGCTTACAGAAAATGATTCGGCATTGTATGAATCCGCTTTGGCAGGCACTTACGGCAATATAGCCACTTTGTACTCTGCTCGTGGGCAAAACAGTGAAGCGGAAAACTATCATAAAAAAAATATAGCTATATTTGAAAAACTTGCCAAAAATAACCCCGATGCATATGAACCTGCTCTTGCGACCGGTTATGATAACGCAGGCAATTTTTATAAAAATCAGCATGAATACGAAAAGGCAAAGGAATATTTTATAAAAGCCGCAGAGATAAGAGAACGGCTTGTAAATAAGGACCGTGACCTATATGAACACGATTTGACAATAAGCTATAATAATTTAGGTATTCTCTATGATATTTCGTGGCTGAGTGATGATAATGCCTTGGATTTTTACTTAAAAGCCATAGCAATAAGAGAAAAGCTTGCAGAAAAAGACCCATATAAATACGAACCTTATCTGGCAGACAGCTATAATAATTTAGGCGCTTTTTGGAGTGACAGAAAAGAATATCAAAAAGCCGAAGAGTATTTTTTAAAATCCGTAAGCATAAGAGAAAGGCTGTTTGATAATAACAGCGATAGATACGGGGCTGTTTTGGCAGACAGTTATAATAATCTTGGTGTGGTTTGCAAAAACCTTGGAAAGAATAAAGAAACAGAAGAATATTATTTAAAAGCCATAAGCATATATGAAAAATATGCGGAAGATCATCCCGACGTATACGGAAAAAATCTGGTAAGCCTATATAATAACATAAACGATTTTTACAACAATTCGGGACAGATACAAAAAGCCGAATTATATCATCCGAAAGCCTTGGCAATGATAGAAAAACTTGCAAAAGCCTGTCCCGACATATATAAACCTGTTCTTGCAGTAAACTATAGCCATACAGGTTTTATTTACAGTCTTAAACGACAAAAAAAAGAGGCTGAAAAGTATTTTATAAAAGCCGTAGAGCTGACAGAAAGTCTTGCGGAAAAAGAACCCGTTCAATACGGCACAAGCCTTGTAAACATTTACAGAAATGTATCCGCTTTTTACGGTAAATTCGGACAGAACAAAAAAGCCGAAGAGTATTACCAAAAAGCAATGAAGGCATTTGAAACGCTTTCAAAAAATTATCCCGATTGGAATTATCCGTACCCAAAATGAAATATTTCGGGTAAAGTCAAGGATATTCGTTTTTATATTCGCCGGAAGCTTGTACTCCCGCCGGATACAACAGTAAGGTCCCACCGCCCAAGAGGCGGGGGACTTATCTGTCGGTCGGTTAAATTATATCGTTTGTATCAAACGGATCTCCGCATTCGGGGCAGAATTTGGGCGGATTTTTGGGGTCTTCGGGTTCCCAGCCGCATTTATCACATTTATACAAAGGCTCGTTCTGAGGTTTGGGGCTTCCGCATTCGGAACAGAACCTACCCTTGTTGACTGTGCCGCATTTGCATGTCCAGCCATTTACACCGGGTTGTTTTTCACCGCATTCCGAGCAGAATTTACCTGTGTTGACTGCGCCGCATTTGCATGTCCAGCCTGTTTTCGGATCGGTGTTCGCAGAGGACGTGTTTTGCTGCGGAGCGCCCATTGCAAACAATGTCTGCGCATTCATGCCGCCTGCATTCTGCGCCATATTCATACCCATAAAAGCGCCCATAGCACCCATGCCGCCTTCGTTGCGCGACGCATTTACCATAGCCTCCGCTTGCGCGCTTGCAAGCCTTGCCGCAGCCATATTCGGATTGCGCAGTGTTGCATCACGCTGAAGGTCTTTTATCATTTTTTCGTCCTCTTCGGTGGCTGTTATGGAGGAGATACCGAACGAAACTATCTCAATACCCCTGAGATCGCGCCATTTGGACGAAAGTACCTCGTTAAGCGCCTCTGCCATTTCCATTGTATGATTTACAACGGCGCTGTAACGTATGCCCATTGCGGATATTTTGCCGAAAGCAGGCTGCAAAGCGGTCAGCAGCTCGCTCTTGAGCTGGCTCTCCAGGTTGCTGCGCCTGTATGTGCCGCTGACATTGCCGCAGACGTTTTTATAAAAAAGCAGCGGATCGGATATTCTAAACGAATATTCGCCGAAACAGCGAACGGATATGTCCACATCAAGCCCTATGTTGTTATCCACTACACGGAACGGCACTGTCTTAGGTGTACCGTATTTGTTGTTGGGCATTTCTTTTGTGTTGAAAAAATATATACGCTGGTCTTTCGGGGCTTCTCCGCCGAAAGTAAAACGTTTGCCTATAACTTTGAATGTGTCAAGAATGCCCTTGCCAAGACCGCCGTAAAAAACGCTCGGTTCGGTCGAGCTGTCATAGAGAAATTCGCCCGGTTCGGCGCAAACTTCCGCTATTTTGCCCTGGTCGACGATTATCATACACTGACCGTCGTTAACGGCTATGATACTGCCGTTTGAAACTATATTTTCATTGCCGAATTGATTTGAGCTGCGGCTGCCTGCGCGTTTACTGCCTTTGACAGCCATTACATCACCCGACATTGCCTCGCAGTAAAAATAATCTCTCCATGAATCCGCAAGCGCAGAACCTGTTGCGCCCGCGATCGCCTTTATAAGTCCCATAAAAAATCCTCCTTTTAAAAATTGCTTCTGTTTATATTTTAACATATTCACAAGCATTTGTACAGCATAAAAAAACGCAGCAATTTTGAACTGCTGCGCTTGTAAATTTTTAAAATATTTATGTATTATAAGAATCAAATCAAGGTAAGAAAAATTTTGTATTTCCTTGGCAGATGTGAATTTTCGTTCCGAAAATTC
>CANRCU010000021.1 GCA_947629215.1 uncultured Clostridia bacterium | reverse complement strand
CGTTAAAAAATTGCAAAACGATCATCCCGATGTAGATGTGTATACAGCAGCACTTGACCGCTCGCTCACAGAGGACGGATATATTGTTCCGGGGCTTGGTGATGTCGGCAACAGAATGTTTGGCACTAAATAGATCTCTGTGTGGTTTGAGAAAAGAGGAGGGATATTATGTCCCATGATTGGCTGCTTTATATGACGGCTTTTGCTACGGCTTTCGGCGTGACTATGGTCACAACACCGCTTGCGCGCAGAATAGCCTGCAAATTCAAGGCTGTGGATTATCCGCGGTCAAGGGGTATGAATAAAGAGCCTGTACCGCTTATGGGCGGTATTGCGATAGTGCTTGGCTTTATTGCAAGTGTTGTTGTGCAGTCGCCGTGGATAAGCGATTTTCGCACAACTCAGTTTATCGGCTTTCTTATAGGCGCGGCAATAATAGTGGCTGTGGGTATGCTTGACGACGTATATGAGTTGGGACCTAAATTCAAGCTGCTTATGCAGTTTATAGTCGGCGTTGTGGTCGTGTCTACCGGTACTAAAATAGATTTTATAATGTGGCCGTTCTGGCAGTATCTGAAATTTTTGTCCACCCCGATAACAATAGTGTGGATAATAGGTCTTATAAACGCCGTTAACCTTATAGACGGTCTGGACGGCTTGGCGGCGGGAGTAACGAGCATTGCTTCTATTTGTCTTATGGTGCTTTGTATACTTTCGGGCAGCACGCTTGCGGTATCGCTCACGGCTGCGCTTGCAGGCGCCTGTCTTGGATTTCTGCCGCGTAATTTCAGCCCGGCTGAGATATATATGGGCGATACGGGGTCGACTTTTTTGGGATATGTGCTTGCGGTTGCAAGTTGTATAGGTGTATTCAAAAGCTATGCCATACTTTCAATAGTGCTTTCGGTGTTGGCAATGGCCTTGCCCATAATAGATACGGCTTTTGCAATGATAAGACGTGCTTTGAACCATAAGCCGATAATGAGCGCGGACAGAGGTCATTTGCACCATAGACTGGTGGATGCGGGCTATTCGAGCAAGCAGGCGGTAGCGATACTTTACGGCATAAGCCTTGCAAGCGCCGTTATAGCCGTGTTGATAGCTATGCAGGATTATCGTGCAACGATAATAGTCTTTTTCTTTTTTATGATCTTACTGCTTATGATGTTTGCTTACAAAAGCAGAACAAAATGATTCGGTGGTTTTATCGGAAAAATACAGCTTAAAATGATAAAAAGCTGTACAATGGGTGTGAATATATGTCTACTGTACGGCTTTTATCGGTTAAGTAAGTATTCACGCAGGGTGGTACTTACTGTTGTGTCAGACCAGTTCGACAAAAAAACATAGGAGATATTTTATATTTTTTGTAAAAATATAAAATAATGCTTGCATAAGGGGTAGGTTATCTGTTAAAATATAAATTGAGTATTTATGTACATTGCAAGATAAGGCTTTGTAATAATTTTATATGAGGTGTGTTACAAATGGGATTTTTAGAAAAAATTTTTGGCAGTTACAGCGATAAAGAAATCAAAAGGATAAAGCCGATAGTTGCCAGAATAAATGAGCTTGAACCCGATATGGAAAAATTGTCGGACGAAGAGCTGAGGGCAAAAACTGCCGAATTTAAAGAAAGGCTTGCACAGGGTGAAACGCTTGACGATATTATGCCCGAAGCATATGCCGTTGTGCGTGAAGCGGGTAAACGTGTGCTTAATATGAGGCATTTTGATGTGCAGATGATAGGCGGTGTGGTTTTGCACCAGGGACGTATCGCCGAGATGAAAACAGGTGAGGGCAAAACGCTTGTTTCGACCTGTCCTGCCTATCTTAATGCGCTTGAGGGCAAGGGCGTGCATATCGTTACCGTGAATGATTATCTTGCAAAACGTGACTCCGAACATGAAGGTGAGATACATCGTTTTCTTGGTCTTACAGTCGGCGTTATTTTGCATGATATGTCAAAAGAGGAAAGACAGGCTGCTTATAATTGCGATATTACTTATGCAACAAATAACGAGCTTGGTTTTGACTATCTGCGTGACAATATGGTGGTCTATGAAAAGGATATGGTTCTCAGGGGACTTCATTTCGCTATCATAGACGAGGTCGATTCAATACTTATAGACGAGGCGCGTACTCCGCTTATTATCAGTGGTCAGGGTACAAAGTCGACTCAGCTTTATACCGTTGCCGATAACTTTGTAAAAACGCTTAAAGCAGGTCGTATACTTAATGAGGATGAGGCGCTCAATCCGCTTATCCGTGAGGAATTGCAGGAAGAGGGCGACTATGTTGTGGACGAAAAGGCAAAGACGGTCAACCTTACTCAGGAAGGTGTTGAAAAAGCAGAGCGTTTCTTTGCCGTGGAAAACTTATCAGACCCCGAAAACATGGAAATTCTGCATCATATAAACAATGCGCTCAAAGCAAATTACAATATGTTTGTGGATCGCGATTATGTTGTCGATTATGAGAATCAGGAAGTTATCATCGTAGATGAATTTACGGGTCGTATGATGCCCGGCCGCCGTTATTCGGACGGTCTGCATCAGGCAATAGAAGCAAAGGAAAAGATAGAAGTTAAGCATGAGAGCAAAACTCTTGCAACCATCACTTTCCAGAATTTCTTCAACAAATATGAGAAAAAATCGGGTATGACGGGTACAGCTCAGACGGAGGAAGGCGAGTTCCGCGCTATCTACGGTCTTGATGTTGTTGTTATACCGACAAATATGCCGGTCATACGTATAGATCATTCCGATGTTGTATATCAGACAGAGGCTGCAAAGCTGCGCGCGGTCGTAGAAGATATAAAGGCATCGTATGAGAAGGGTCAGCCCGTACTTGTCGGTACCGTAAATATAGATAAGTCCGAAAGACTCAGCAAAATGCTCAAAAAAGAAGGCATAAAACACCAGGTGCTGAATGCTAAGTATCACCGCAAAGAAGCCGAGATAGTTGCTTTGGCGGGTCAGAAAGGCGCTGTAACGATAGCGACCAATATGGCAGGCCGTGGTACGGATATAAAGCTTGGCGAAGGCGTTGTGGAACTGGGCGGTCTTAAAATAATAGGTACGGAGCGTCACGAATCAAGACGTATCGACAACCAGCTCAGAGGTCGTTCGGGACGTCAGGGCGACCCGGGCGAATCACGTTTTTTCCTTTCGCTTGAAGACGACCTTATGCGTTTGTTCGGTTCGGAAAAGACCGCAAGTATGATAGCTGCTCTCGGTCTGCCGGAGGACGAGCCTATCGAAGCAAAGATACTTACATCGACTATTGCAAACGCTCAGAAAAAAGTCGAGGGCAATAACTTCGGCATAAGAAAAAGATTGCTTGATTACGATCAGGTAATGAACGAACAGCGCGAAATTATTTACGGCGAACGTTATGAGGTACTCAGCGGCGCAGACCTTCGCGATAAGATTTATAATATGATAAAATCTGTTATAGAGATAAAGGTGAACGAGTATATTACCGATGACCTCGGAGCGGACGAATGGGATCTAATAGGTTTAAGCGACGGACTTTTCCCGATATTCGGTATCAAGCCGATAGCGCTGACGGACGAAGAAAAGAATGATTTTGATAAAGAAAAACTTATTGAAAAAATATACGATGAATGCTCCAAGCTGTATGAGGCAAAGGAGAAGGAATTTGGCGAGGACGTCATAAGGGAAGTAGAGCGCGTTATCTTGCTGCGTGTTGTAGACAGCAAGTGGATGGATCATATAGACGATATGGATCAGATGCGCCAGGGTATTTCTTTACGCTCTTACGGTCAGAGAGATCCGTTGGTCGAATATAAGTTTATCAGCTTTGATATGTTTGAGGAAATGTCAAATAATATCCAGGTCGAAACCGTGCGCGGATTGTTCCATGTCCGTCCCGCAATACAGCCCGAAAGAGAGCAGGTCGCAAAACCTGTTGCCACAAACCGTGACGAGAGCGGTTCAAGCGGTCCGAAAAGACGCAAGGAGCCTAAGATAGGCAGGAACGATCCTTGTCCGTGCGGAAGCGGCAAAAAATATAAGAACTGCTGCGGCAGAAACGAAGCATAAAAAGGATGTGATATAAATGATATTAGAGCTTGAACAGATAGGAACAGAGCTTAATGCATATCAAAAAAATTTAGAGGAAATGGGGGACTCACTTTGACGTTGCAGGTGCGGCGGTAAAAGTAGAGGAACTTGAAGAAATAGCGGGTGACCCCGATTTTTGGAACGATATGGAAAAGGCGCAGGGGATATTGCAGCAGACCAAACAGCTCAAATCCAAAATAGAGAACTATACGGCGCTTAGATCCATGTTTGAAGATATTTATACAATGATAGATATGGGCAATGAAATGGACGACGAGAGTGTTGTACCCGAAGTAAGGGAAATGAAGGAAAAATTTCTTGCCGATTATGAGCATTTGCGTATTTCCACATTGTTAACGGGTGATTATGACAAAAATAATGCAATAATCACATTGCACCCGGGTGCAGGCGGTACGGAAGCCTGTGACTGGACGGCTATGCTTTACCGTATGTACAGCCGTTGGGTCGAGAAAAACGGTTTCGGTTTTGAATTGTTGGATTATGAGGACGGAGATGTCGCAGGTATAAAATCCGTTACTTTTATGGTAAAGGGTGAAAATGCTTTCGGCTATCTCAAAAGCGAAAAAGGCGTTCACCGCCTTGTAAGGATTTCGCCGTTTGACAGCAGCGGAAGGCGGCATACTTCGTTTGTCAGCTGTGATGTAATGCCCGAACTTGATGACAGCATTGAGGTGGAGATAAACCCCGATGATATCGAGATGCAGGTGTATCGCTCAAGCGGCGCAGGCGGTCAGCATATAAACAAAACTTCGTCGGCTGTACGCCTTATACACAAACCTACGTGTATGGTTGCTGCCAGTCAGAACGAGAGAAGCCAATTTCAAAACAGAGATATGGCAATGAAAATGCTCAAAGCCAAATTGTATGAATTAAAGCTGAAAGAACAGGGCGAAATGATAGAGGGCATAAGAGGCGAAGTCAAGGATATTGCATGGGGCAGCCAGATAAGGAGTTATGTTTTCCACCCATACAATATGATAAAAGATCATCGTACAAGCGCTGAAACAGCCAATGTACAGCCTGTTATGGACGGTAATTTGGATCTGTTTATAAATGCATATCTGAAATGGATAAATGAGTGATAATAAGGCGAGTATGTTATTATAGGAACAAACAAGCAAAAACCGCATGAATTGAAGGTTTTAACTTGAATTGTTCCTATTTTAATTTTTAAAAATTAAATAAAATGCACTTTGTTTAGATATACCATCTGATTTCAGGTTTTATAACTTAGGGTTTTCTATATGGAGTATGTACCGAATTGTTTCAATACCTTTTATTTATTTTTTTTAAACAATTTTTAATAGCTTTTAATATATATCCTACAAGCAGAATAGCAGATAAGATGATCATATCAACAAAAGGTATAATTGTAAATATAAACAATCCTATTTTGTCTTGCATAGTAAGTTCTTTAATGAAATAAACAGATGTTACAATACCTATTGGAATAAATAAAAGGGATAGTACTTTTAAAAATTCTAAATAATCACTCCATATAGCAATGGTATCTAAGGCATTTGCTGCTCCGTGGCAAATATAAATAGCATAAAAGGCTATAATTAAATTTTGGATTAATTTACATATCCATATTTTATTTACTAAATCTAAGATAAAATATTTTTTTAGTAAATTAACAGAGATTATTGCAGCAATTGGAACTAAAATAACACAAAAAATCAAAATCGAATAGTACTTTATCATATATTATTCACCCTTTGTTATTTTATCCGGATCATAACAATTATTCCACCACAAATATGCAGCATATCGAAATAAGAATGACCATAATTTTCAAAAATGTTATATCCTTGCGGTTTTGTGTTTGGCTCTTAAAATAAGCGGGATCACCAAATCAAAATAGGGTATTGTTGTTACAAACCATAGCATTATATTTTTTAACTTAAATTTTCTGATATAAAAAAGCGATGTCAAAAAAGATATAGGGGTATACATCGTACCGACAAGAAGTGAGAACGGCAGCAAACCCAATAAAAACTGTATTGCACCAATTATACCTCCACCGGTAGATCCTATAGCGCCGACAAATCTGTTAAATAAATAAACATTATATATTATGTATATGGCGTTCTGTATAATTTTGCAGCTGATTATTCTGTCTAAGTCAATATAAGGTATTTTCTTTTTTTTAATTAAGAAATTAAGAAATGCTATACCGGTAATACAAACAACAAGCAGAACATATATTATAAAAAAACTAATTTTATCGGTCAACCAATTAAACGGCACAAGTAAAATTTCATCAAGATCTATCAACATAATTCAGCCCTTTATTTAAATATGCCGATTTTTACGTTTAAACAAAAATTGAAATAAAATCAAAGTTTTCGGTCAAGCCTTTTGCAAAAGACTTGTGGTCAATGGGGTTTCAGCCCATTGACCACAACCTGATATTATTCCAATGTTTCATAGTCCGACAAATCGGGTATATCAATATTTTCTACATTGTTATATTTGCAGTCGGATGTTGTGTATACGTCAAGATCCGCAGATATATCATTATATTTGAAAAATACGGTAACGTTTCCGTTAGTTTCGGTTATTAAATTATTGTTATCTATTGTGCATTTTTCGTTAACATCGCCAAGAGTAAATGTTATATCTTCACCCGACATATCGATCAATTTGTTCAAATCAAAACCGATAGCGGAATAAAGAGAATATGGGTTGATCATGATGTCAAGAGTTTTGGTACCGTCCTCATTTTCGGTAACACTGCCGCTTTGGATGCTTTCTCTGTACATATATTCATTAAGACATCTGCTTGCTTCCGGCTCAAGCTGCGTAAAAGCCAAAGCGGTGTTTGTTTCGGAAACGCTGCCCGGAAGATAGGGCATTTTATATTTTTCATTGTTCGTACTGTTTGTGAAATATAAATATCCGTCTTTTATGTATATATCCATTGCTGCTATGTCGGTAGGTTTATCCGATGTTTCTTCGGTGTCGTCGGTGACAGGCATATTCAGAGATACATTTGTGTTTATAGCCGCTTCTTCGGGTATTCCGTCTTCAAATGTCATATCGCCGGTTATGTTGATATTGACAGCGCCGTTGTTGACATTGTCTGCCGCTTTTACCGAACCGGATAACTCAACATTTGCATTTAAACTGACACTGCTTACATCGGATGCCGCCTCAAGGGCGTCAATATAGGTCTGCACGGCTTTTTCGGAATCGGCGTCAAGCTCTCTTGCGCTGCTGAGTGTGCCTTCATCGGCTTGTTTTATTATGCTTTCGGCTTTTTTTATCATATTTAAGTATTCGATTATGACCTCATTGTCATATACCGAAAAAGCAAAGATATCGATGCCCCTGTCAGCCATAATTTTAGAGAAATTGTCCGAAAGATTCGTCAAAGTTGTGGCTGCCTCAGCATAAGTGATATATTTAGCGGGATAAAAGCTGTTGTCTGCATAACCCACCATCAGACCATATTTATAACATTGGTCTATTGCCGCCTTGTTGGGCAGACTGTCGTTTACATCGGTAAAATTCGGGGTATTGTCACTATATATATGCCTTTCGTCCTCCGGAACATTAAAAATAGTTTCGGCTGCCGAACCTAATTCATTGGCTTTATTTGACAGGTCATTGTAACACATATCAATATATGCGGACAGCATACTTGCCCATTCTGCCCTTGTTATGCAGTCGCTGTCGTTTTCAAAAAATTCAAAATCCTGATCGAATGAAAGACGTTCTGATTTAATGCCATCAATAAGGTTATTAAGATTTAAAGTTTCGGTTATTTTATTGCCGCTTTCATGCGTGATATTATCGGCATATTTGTCCATATCAAAAAGCCCCAAATAAGATGCTGCTTCCATATTGGAATATGCCCAGTGATCTTCGGGCATAGTGCCTGCGAACACATTTTGGGAAAATAGCATTGTTCCTGCCATAAAGGCTGCCATAAATCGTTTCATAAAGAACCTCCTTAAAATTATTGCGCAGGATCTTTTGCTGTTTATCCTGCAAAAAAACGGTGTGCAAACAGCCGCACACCGTTTATAAAATAGCCATATTATGTTTATGAGATACCGACAGTCAGCTTAAAATTGTTCTTCAGCCTCTTCGGGATCCTGGTCGTAGTTGAGAGAATGATATGTTTCGTCTGTATCATCGCTGAAGTCGTTATAATCGGCATAATCAAACTCATCATAATTATCAAAGTCGTCATAGTCTTCATAAAGGTCGTCAATATCCGAAAGCTTGTTTTTGAGCTTTATGATAATTGCCGCCAAGGCTGCCGCAGCAACTATAACAGATATGATAACGATTATCATAGTTCTTGCATTATCCTTTTTTTCCATACGTTTTAAGGATGATTTGATCTCGCTGAGTAAATAGTCCGGTTTCATAAAAAGTCCTCCTGTTTTGGTTAGAATTTTCCGTTATATTGTGTTTTGAAAATGTTGTTGCGAATTTCGTTGTATTCCGCATAAGCACGGCGCATCATCTGCTTTTCATCATGAAATTTAAGCAAATAAAAGGCTTCGTGTTGTTTATAGAAACCTGCATCGGCAAAAAATTCTTCTGCCTGCGGTTTGCAGTAAAAAGATCCGGAAGTCATTAGATACCAATGAACGGTCTTATTGACAATATCGTTATTGCCTTTGAAAGTGTATTGTGTCTTGCCGATGTATTTTATTATTTCGGCATTGACATCTGTTTCTTCCTTAACCTCCCTCAAGGCTGTTTCTTTAAAGGTCTCGCCGCTTTCGACCGTACCTTTTGGCATTACCCAGCCCATATATCTGCCGTTTTGGTTTTTATAAAGCAACAGAACCTTGCCCTTGTGGATAACAACACCGCCGCAGCTGACAGCTTCTATCACATGGATCCCCTCGATTCTGTTAATGGGTAAATCACAATTACCCAAACTGTATTATTACCTATATTATACACTATTTTAAAATTTTATTCAACCATAAAATATAAATATGTAAAAAATAGACAAAAAAGCAGCAAACCAAACGAGGGAAAATGTACAATATGTCAGGGTTATCCCATGCGTATATCATTACCGTAAAGAAGGTATTGCCGATAATGCTGCACAAGACGGGAGAAAATACGTTCTTCATACGTGTTGTAAAGCCTGTCGGGCATGAGATTGGTAGTTATCAATGTTGAGCTGCTGTTTCTGACCCTGTGGTCTATTATATCCAGAAAACAGGATTTTGTTACACTGTTTATTACTTCCGCGCCAAGGTCGTCAATAACGAGCACATCGCAGTTTAAGATAGAGTCCATACTGTCGGGCGACGTATTGTTGAAATAGTGGTCTGAGGCGTCTTTAAAAAGCTGAAAGGCGCTTGTATAGTGCAGTGTGAAACCTTTGCTCATAAGCACCGATGCCACGCAGTTGCAAAAGAAAGTTTTTCCGACACCCGTTTGTCCCATAAATATAAAGTTGCACGGATGAGATCTGTCTGCTGTTTTCAGCTTTTGCCTGATCTCGGAAAGTATCTTTTTTGCGTTATCATAGGGCGAAAGCTCTTTTCCTTCAAATTTTCTTTTGGAATATACATTCAAATCAAAGGTATTGAGATTTTCTTTGTCAAATATCTCTTTCATGCCCGAAAGTCTGTGTATCTCTTCCGTCAGATATTTGCGAAAACAAGAGCAGTTTTCAAAACCGTTTACCCCCGTATCCTTACAGATACGGCAGGTATAGACCGGTTCGAGATAATCCTGCGGGTAACCGCCGCTTTTTAGCAAAGCCTGTTTTTCGTTGACAAGAGCTTCGATTTTTTTTGTGTAATCAGCCATTTTTTCATCAAGCGCAGCTTTGTTTTTAAGCTCCAAGGCAAGTTTTACCGTATCCATGTTTATTTCGGTTATCTTTTTTTCTATCTCGGCTATGCGCGGTATCTTTTTATTTATCTCATATCTGCGTGAACGGGTGATATATTCGTTTTTATCCCTTATTTTTTCATAAGTCAATGAAATATTTTTATAAATTTCGTCAATTGTTGCCATATCAGTTATTCCTTTGTTTGTTAAAAGCGTTTTCAAGTGTTTCCTTGTCGTATTCACGCTGGTCAAAATTTGGCCTTGCAGTTTGTTTTTTAGTCGTTGACTGCTGAGGTTTGGTGCTGCTGTGCTTTGCATCGAGAGATTTTATATCGTCGATATTTTTTACGCCCGCATTGTACCAGTTGTTAAGTATGGTGTTGGTGTAAGGGAAACTTGCTTTGCCTGTGTTATCTATTGTGCGTTTGCAGGCTTCCTTGATTATTTCAAGCGGCATATTCAGCTTTTTCACCCAGCTTGACATAAAGGCTTGTTCGCTTTCGCTCGGCGAACGGTCGGATATGCCGTAATAACGCATTATCTTTTTATATTCGTTCAGAAACATATTCAGGTAGTCCTCAGCCGAATCCTGGTCGTTTATGCCCTTGTCAAACCAGTCGAGAGCGACCTTTTCCATATAGCGTATGCCCTTGTTATGGCTGCCGCAGTAACTTAACAGTACATATATGACCTCAGACGGCAGCCCAAGATAGCTTTTGTCACAAAAACCAACAATGGTGTTTACGTCGTTTAAGCTTAACGGTTTGTTGAGCAGCGTCTGAGCTGCGGCAAGCAAGCCCGAAAGCTCGTCATCCTGTTCGCTTAGTTTGCGTATATCTTCGGGGTTATAAACAGGCTTGTTTTCACGTCTTAGTTTAGGTACTTCGGTCGTTTGCTGCATGGCAGGTTTTATGAGCTTGCTGTTTGGTGTCAGAAACTCTATATTGAGCTGATCCCCCGATGTTCTCAATTTTATAAGACCTGCCGTTTCCCAATATTTCCATATCTTTGTTACTTCGGATTCCATGATTTGGAAATGCTCGGCTATACTTTCGTTTGTGAGCGCCTCGCCCGAGACCGCTTTTTTAAGCGCGTATATGTATACAAGCGAATAAACGGGGTAATTGGGCATTGTCATATATTCTTCTATAAAAATGCTGCTTATGGGGGTCATAGCCCAGTTAAGGCTGAAGTTGATACTGCTCATTTATTTTTTCTCCTAATTTCAAGCCCGGATAGGCGTTAAGATACATACTTCCAAAATTTCCTTTTAAATATTCGTAGTAGCCGGCACAGCCGATCATAGCCGCATTGTCGGTGCAGAGTATCGGCGCGGGTACACGAAATGTTATACCGTTTTCGTCACACGCCGCCTGCATTGCCGCGCGCAGATGCTTGTTTGCGGAAACACCGCCCGCAAGCGCAAATTTTTTGCTGTTGTATTCCTTACAGGCAAGAATTGCTTTTTGTACAAGAACATCTATAACAGCTTGCTGAAAAGAGGCGGCAACATCGGCATTGTTTATTTGTTCGCCCTTCATGGAGGCTTTGTTTATATAATTCAGTACAGCCGATTTAAGGCCGCTGAAACTGAAATCGTAACTGCCATTTTCAAGAGTTACTCTCGGAAACTTTATAGCGTTTGGGTCGCCTTCGAGCGAAAGTTTGTCAATACGCGGACCGCCGGGGTAGGGCAGACCGAGTACACGCGCTACTTTGTCATATGCCTCGCCGGCTGCGTCGTCGCGTGTTCTGCCAAGTATATCAAACTCGCTGTAATCTTTTATATGTACAAGATGAGTATGTCCGCCGCTGACGACCATACAGATGAACGGCGGTTCCCATTCGGGGTCTTCTATATAGTTTGCCGCTATATGACCTTCTATATGATGTACGGGGATAAGCGGTTTGTTAAGCGCAAATGCAAGCGCTTTGGCGTGAGAGATGCCTACAAGCAGCGCACCGACAAGACCGGGACCGCAGGTGACGGCAACAGCAGTTATATCGTTAAATGTCATTTTTGCATCTTCAAGCGCCTGTGATACCACATTGTCTATTGCAAGTATGTGACATCGGCTTGCTATCTCCGGCACAACACCGCCAAAAAGTTTGTGCGTTTCTATCTGTGACGATATTACGTTGGATAATACCTGCCTGCCATTGCGGACGACTGCGGCTGCGGTCTCGTCACATGAGGATTCTATTGAAAGTATATTTACATCGTTCATTAAAATCACCTTTTTGAAAAACTGTTCCATATAAGGGGAACCCCTGTTTTTGGTATTATAATATAATGATACACTTTAATGTCAAAAAAGTCAAGAAAATGCATTTATAATTCCATATTCAAAAACAAAATACGGAAAATTAATGTTGAATTTTTCCTTGTAAAGAAGTATAATAAAATATGTATAGATTTTACGGAAAACGATCGGTACGAATATTATTGAAGTAAAGGAGAAAAAATATGCTAACAAGCAAACAGCGTGCATATCTCAGGGCTTATGCAACTAAACTTGATCCCGTAGTTATTGTAGGGAAAGGCGGTGCTGCCCCGGAGGTAGTCGAAAGCGCAAATGAAGCACTTGCTGCGCGTGAACTTATAAAGTGCAAGGTGCTGGATAATTGTTTTGAAGAGATACGTGATATTGCAAATATTATTGCGGAACGTACACGCTCGGACGTTGTGGCGGTCATAGGCAGAAAATTTGTGCTTTTCCGTCGGGCGAAAGAAAAAACGGCTTTTGAGGACTTGCCTGAAAGCAACCAAAAGTGAACCTATTGTATTCGGTGGGAGATACAGGCTCCCACCGAGCGGCAAATAATATATTTGTTCTTCGAGTTCTCTGCTTTTCTTTGCGATCTGCTCTGCTAAAATAAATCATCGGTTATTTCACGTCTGCTTTTTTCGGAATACATACTCAAATATCTTCAATATTGCTGTAATAGCAAAGCGTCAGATAGCTTGTCCCTTCTTTTGGTGCATATAACTGCACAATTTCAATATTATCGTTGGGCTGCATATTAAATTCGTTCAAAAATATATCTTTCTTAAAGTTTAAAAAATCTTTGTACGGATAAAGACCCAAATCTGCTTTATGAATAAAAACAAACCAATATATAAAAGCAAATGACTATAAAACAACAGTTAAAATTACTTTTTTTTGCATGTTATTTCACATTCTGAAACAAATTCGGCAGAGCCTGTTACATAAAACGATTTTGCAAATCCGATACTTTCCACTGCAAATACCTTTAACGACATACTTGATGAGAGTAAAACTGCCGTTATAAACAGGCTTAAAACTTTTTTAAACTTCATTTTCTAAAACCTTCTACTAATTTTAATAATATCTCCTTGTTTTATTTTTTAAACACTTGTGTATGATATAGTATTAACTGCCTGCTCTCTCAGCAAAAAACAAACCGCATCAAAACTATAAACAGTTTAAAATGCGGTTATGTAATCATAGCTTACTCCGTAGACCGTACACTTTGCGCCTTTGCCTTTCGACAAGTTTGCCAAAATTATTTTATTTGAATTAAATTTGTAAAATGCACATATGTTTTACAAATAAAGGTTATTGCACTTGAACTACAATAGTTTCCCTACCTGTAATGGGGAATATTTCACAAGCAGCGCAAAAGATATTTACGCCGCTTGTGAAACTTTCGGTGATTGCCGGAACTACATTATTTGATAAAGAGCCGCTTTTTTGTTAATGTTTTATCATATAGCGGCAAGCGCCTGTTTAAGGTCGTTTATAAGGTCCTCTTTATCTTCAAGACCGCAGGACATTCTGACAAGACCTGCGGGAACGCCTGCTTCTTTGAGTTGTTCGTCGTTCATCTGCCTGTGAGTTGAAGTGGCAGGATTAAGGCAACACGTTCTTGCATCCGCAACATGGGTTTCTATGGCGGCAAGTTTCAGATTTTTCATAAATTTTTCGGCTGCTTCTCTGCCGCCTTTTAACTCAAAAGATACTACACCACAGCTGCCGTTCGGCATATATTTTTGCGCAATATCATAAAATTTTCCGCTTTTAAGACCGGGATATACTACATAGCTGACTTCGGGGCAGCTTTCCAGAAATTCCGCAACAGCCTGTCCGTTCTCGATATGGCGCGCCATTCTTACATGCAGAGATTCAAGCCCAAGGTTAAGTATAAAAGCGTGCTGGGGCGACTGTATGCAGCCGAGATCCCTCATGAGCTGAGCGGTGCATTTTGTAATAAATGCGCCTTCTTTGCCAAATTTTTCTGCATAGGTTATGCCGTGATACGAATCGTCGGGTGTGCAAAGCCCCGGGAATTTATCGGCATATTTCATCCAGTCAAAGTTTCCGCTGTCAACGATAGCTCCGCCGACTGCTGCGCCGTGACCGTCCATATATTTTGTGGTGGAATGTGTCACAATATCAGCACCCCATTCTATCGGACGGCAGTTAACGGGGGTGGGGAAGGTGTTGTCGACAATAAGAGGCACACCGTGGGCATGAGCTGCGGATGCGAATTTTTCTATATCAAGCACTGTAAGCGCGGGATTTGCCACTGTTTCACCGAAAACAGCCTTTGTATTTTCTTTAAAAGCATTGTTAAGCTCTTCTTCGGAACAATCGGGTGCAACAAAGGTCACATCTATACCCATTTTTGCCATTGTAACACTTATAAGGTTGAACGTACCGCCGTATATCGACGATGACGAAACAATGTGATCACCGCAGTTGCAGATATTGAAAAGGGCAAAAAAGTTTGCAGCCTGCCCCGAAGATGTGAGCATTGCAGCCGTACCGCCTTCAAGTTCGGCTATTTTTGCCGCAACATAGTCGTTGGTGGGGTTTTGGAGCCTTGTATAAAAATATCCGCTTGCTTCAAGGTCAAAAAGTTTGCCCATATCTTCACTGGTATCATATTTGAAGGTAGTGGACTGTATTATGGGTATCTGCCTTGGTTCACCGTTTTTCGGGGTATATCCGCTTTGTACACATTTTGTGTTTATCTTATAATTGCTCATATTTTCCTCCTTGTTTTAGGGTGCGCAATATTTGCTGCGCAGATTTTATACCTTAATTATAAAATTTTTCCTTTGCCTTGTCAATAAAAATCGGGAGAGGATAAACGGTATAATATCTTATTTCAGCCGCATATAATAACAAGAGGTGATATATATATGACAGCCAAAACGAAAGACCTTATTATAAGCATAGCGATACCGCTTGCCGTAGGCGGTTTGTCCGCATTGATAACAAAAGGCGGTATGGAACGTTTTGCAATGCTTGAAAAACCGCCGCTGACACCGCCGATGATAGTATTCCCCATTGTGTGGACGCTGCTGTATATTATGATGGGCATTGCGTCTTATATTATAGCTTTATCGGAAAATACATCTGCAAGCGCATTAAAATTCTATGCGATCCAACTTGTGCTGAATTTTTTGTGGCCGATATTTTTTTTCGGTTTAGGATGGTATATTTTTTCTTTTGCATGGCTTGTGCTATTATGGATATGTATATTGTGGACAATAAAGGCTTTTTGGGATATTTCAAAAAAGGCTGCCTGCCTTATGCTGCCTTATCTGTTGTGGGCTGGCTTTGCCTTGTATCTTAACCTTGCCGTTGCGATGATGTATTGATATGAGTTATGTTTTGAAGATAAAAACTCCCGTTGTTTCTGTAACAGCGGGAGTTTTATCGAAAAATTGTAATAAAAATAACTTTAGCTTATTTCTGCGCCGTCTTCGGCGTTTCCGTCAACGGTGAAAAGATGGGCGATATCTCCACCTACTATTCACCGGAGGATATCAATAAGGAAGATTTCGTACTGCGGCGCGGCAAAAAAAATTACCGGAAGATTATATTTGTGCAGTA